>DASSEA010000197.1:0-2331 GCA_035696805.1 Casimicrobiaceae bacterium | reverse complement strand
TTCGATTTTTTTCGGCGGCGCTTCGATGACGGCGACGTGCACGGGCGCCTCCGCGGCTTTCGCAGGATCGGTGTCGATCGCCGCGTGCACACTCGCGAAATAGCCGGTGCCGTTCAGGCGGCGCACGAACTGATCGAGTTCGGCAATCGAATAGCGGTCGCCGGATCTGCGCGACCGATAGTTCCGTACGAGATCGGGCGTGTAGCGCGACAGGCCCTCGATGTCGAGATCGCCGACATGAAAAACCGGGCCGCTGTCGATGGTGACCTGTAGATCGACGCTGTTCGTATCCGGGTCGACGATCGCTTCAGTGGACGACAGTTTCGCCGCCGCGAAGGCATCGCCGGCCAGTGTCCTTACCGCCTGCGATTTAGCGCCGATCCACGCAGGTTGGCGAAACGGAACGCCGGGTGCGAGCGGCCATTCGCGCTTCACGACAGCGATCGTTTCCACACCCGCCGCGTCGGTCGCAGCAGCCCCTTCGACATTGATGTTCGCGTGTGCGACGCGCGCCTGCGGTCCGGTCTTCACCGCGATGCCGACGTTCCACGGCGTCGTCGAACGATCGACCGCAATGTCGACGCTCGCGGAGAAGAATCCTTCGGTCGCCGCGGCTTCCTTCGCCTGATCGTTCGCCTGTCGGACCAGCGCCTCGAACAGGCTCGGCGTCATGTCCTCGTAGGTTTGCCAGCGAACCAGATCCACGCTCGCGGAAAGCGTGTCGCGCAGCGGCGCGGGCGCGTCGATGACGACGCGATAGCGCAACGCTTCCGCGCGTGGCGCGGAAGACGTCGTCGCAGGACTTGCAGAAGTTTCGGGTGGGGGCGCGTCAGCGAACGCCGCGGCGTTCGCGATCAGCAGTGGCAGTGCCAGCAGTACTCGTGCGCGTCGTCGCCGAAGCGCTGTTCGGCACGGCGCCGTCATCCGCTTTCACCGCGGCGTTCGTCGGCGCGTCGTAGGGAGCGAGGTTGTCCGAGAGCGGCAGCGGATTTCGCGTGGCCCACGTGACGCCAATCGCCGTACGCTCGAGCCTTATTCGCTTCGGCGCCTCGATCGGCGGTTGATTCAACGACGTCGGAAAATTCCAATCGATGAGCTCGAACGGGGTGTCGCCCCACAGGCCATCCGAAGCGCGTGAATACGCGTAATCGACGCGTGGGTCGCGGAGCGCGCAGCCCGCCAACAGAGCGAGACCTGCGGTTCCGATCAGCATGATGCCAGCAAGGCGTTGCACGGGACCTCCTGCAAGTATCCGAAGCGCGCGCAGCTTGGTTTCGAGGCTGCGCATCGGCTTCGAGTCTAACGGTCCGTCCTCGGATCGACCTAGCCCGCCGGGACGCGTGGCGATATGTCAGTGGCATGATTGCAACACGTTTCCCGGCGTATCCGACGAACGTTCGTACGGCATGACGCTGCTTTTGCGGCATTGGTGTGATAAAGCTTTCAAATCATGAGCTAAGTATTTAATTAAAAACAAAATTGGCGCTGTTGCATTTTTTGTCTAAGTCTTTGTTCTGTCACCGAAAAAGCCGTTGACCCCCTCCCTTGATCCCACGTATAGTTCGCCGAAGTGGTAAAAAGTGGGGCAAAGTGGGGTCTCGGGACCGTCGAAAGCTCTGATTCTGTGACGTGTTGCTGAGCACTCACTCCGGGAGCGACGGAGGGTGGGCGTGGCGGTTCGTGGTGACGGCTCGATCGATGGTTCGCCGGACGGTAATCCCGGCCCGCGGCCGCTGTTTCGCGGCGTGTCGGAGCTCGTCGTCGATGCCAAGGGCCGCATCGCAGTCCCGGCGCGCCACCGCGACGGCCTCGCCGCCGGCAGCAATGGGCATTGCGTGATCACGGCCGACCATGGCGGCTGCCTGCTGATTTACCCCCGGCAAACGTGGGAGCCGATCCAGGCGCAGCTGATGGCGCTTTCGTCATTCGACGACCGCATACGCAGCATCCAGCGCCTGCTGGTGGGTCACGCAGATGACGTCGAGATCGACGCAGCCGGCCGCATCTTGGTCCCGCCGGCGCTGCGCCGCTATGCCAGCCTCGACAAGCGCGTCGTTCTGGTGGGCCAGGGACAGAAGCTCGAATTGTGGGACGACGGGAAGTGGCAGGCGCAGATCGCGCAGACGATCGCGTTCCCGGGCGGATTGCCCGCCGGTCTCGAGGCGCTGAGTCTCTAGACGCGAAGCGATGTGCGACATGTCCCGGTGCTCCTCGCAGAATCGATCGCCGCGCTCGCGATCCACGCCGACGGTGTCTACCTCGACGCCACGTTCGGGCGCGGCGGCCATGCGCGCGCCATCCTGGCGCGTCTCGGAGAACGCGGACGGCTCG
>DASSEA010000196.1:0-8524 GCA_035696805.1 Casimicrobiaceae bacterium | reverse complement strand
GACAGCTTTACCGGCTGCTGTCGACGGCGATCGTTCGCGAGCGCAGCGCCACCACGATGCTCGGCACGATGCGCGCCGAACAGCGGCTTGCGAGGTTCCTGCTCGACCTGTCGAACCGGTACCAGGCGCGCGGCTACTCGTCGACCGAATTCGTGCTGCGGATGACGCGCGAGGAAATCGGCAGCCATCTGGGGCTCAAGCTGGAAACGGTGAGCAGGTTGTTCTCGCGCTTCGACGAAGAGGGATTGGTCGAAGTACAGGGGCGGGTGATCAAGCTCCGCGACCGCATCGGTCTGCAGCAGCTCCTCTGCGCAAGCTGATCGCCTAGAGCGAGTTCGCAGTATAAGCGCCGCGTCAGCGCTCGAGCGACATGATGTAGCGCGCGATCGTCCGCGCCTGCGCCTGGGAGACCTCGGGATGCGGCGGCATGTGCCACGGACCGCCTCGACGCAAGCCGCGGCGGATCTCGCGTGCGATCACCGACACCGCGCTGGGCGTACGGCGAAAAGTCGCCGCAACGTCGACGAACGCGGGACCCGCCTTGGTTTCGCGATCGGCGTGGCAGATGTAGCATTTGAAATGCGTGAGCAGTGTCTGCGCGTCCTGCGGGCGAGCGACGTCCGCCGTCGCTGGCGTCGCGACCGCCAGCGCCAGCGCGACGGCGAGCATCATCGTGTGTGATGACGATTCCGCCATGTTCATCGCCTCAAATGCGCTTGCATCGCAGACCCGCATCGCCGATCATCGTCACGCGGGCTGCGTGTGCGTACATGGTCATGCCACCCATTCTAGGCACCGCCGTCCCGCGGTGATTGACACGCATCAAACCAGGGTTGGAAGAGGCGCATCGTAATGCAGCATCGACCGGGTGCAGGCGCACCGCATCCACGGCGACACCCGCCAGCCGCCGTGCGACGAACCGACGACGTCGCGCAAGCGTCGCTCGACGCCTGGCACGTGCTGTCGCGCACGTGGGACATCTGGTGGACGCGCCGCGGAGGCCTGGATACCGTCACCGCGCGCGCCGCCGAACGGACGGCGGGCTTGGTCGCGCACGCGCGCCGGTATTCGCCGTTCTATCGCGATGCATGGCGCGGCGTCGCGAGCCCGACTCCGGCGCTCACTTCGCTTCCACCGGTGACGAAGCGCGAGTTGATGGGGCGCTTCGACGACTGGGTTACGGATCGCCGCCTCCATCGACGCGGAGTCGAGGCATTTCTCACCGACCGGTCGCACATCGGCCAACGCTATCTCGACCGCTACGTGATCTGGAAGAGTTCGGGCAGCACCGGCGAGCCCGGCATTTTCGTGCAGGATGCCGAGGCGCTCGCTGTCTACGACGCGCTGATCGGCGTGCAACTGCAGACGCCTGCACTCGCCGGCCGCTATGCGCTCGGATTCGTCACGCACGGCGGACGCGCGGCGCTCGTCGCCGCGACCGGCGATCACTTTGCGAGCATCGCGTCCTGGCAGCGCATGTGCCGGGGTAGCCCGTGGCCGACGGCGCGCGCATTCTCGGTGATGGACCCGCTCCCAGCGCTGGTCGATGCATTGAACGACTACCAGCCGGCGTTTCTCGCGAGTTATCCGACGACGCTCGCGATGCTTGCGAACGAGCAACGCGCGGGCCGGTTGCGCATTGCGCCGGCATGCATCTGGTCGGGCGGCGAATGCCTGGCGCCATCTGCTGCGTCGACGATCGAGCAGGCGTTCGCGAGCGTATTGATCAACGAATATGGTGCGTCCGAATGCATGAGCATTGCGTATTCGTGTCCGGCGGGCTGGTTGCACGTCAACGCCGACTGGGTCGTGCTCGAGCCGGTTGATCGCCATTACCAGCCGACGCCGGCAGGAGAAAGCTCGCACAGCGTGCTCGTGACGAACCTGGCAAACCGCGTGCAGCCGATCATCCGCTATGACCTCGGCGACAGCATCCTCGTAAAACCCGACCCGTGCGGATGCGGAAATCCGTTGCCGGCGCTGCGTGCGGAAGGGCGCCGCGACGACGTCCTCATGCTTCGCGCGAACGACGGTGCGATCGTCGCGCTGTCGCCGCTCGCGCTGACGACCATCATCGAGGATGCCATCGCCGGGCAGCGCTTTCAGCTTGTCCAGACGGCACCCGACCGCATCGCGGTGCGGCTTGGCAACGCCGACCCGGAGGAGCGCGTTGCCGAGTTCGGCGCGACCAAGCGTGCGCTCGACGCGTACCTGTCCCATCAGGCGCTCGACAACGTCCAACTCGCGCTCGACGCCGAGCCGCCGGTACCCGACCCGCGAAGCGGCAAGCTTCGGGAAGTGATCGCATCGGTGCACGCTTGACGGAGTTGCGCGCGCGGTGCTCGTGTTCGATTGAGCACGCCGTCGCGTTGGGCTCGGCGCTGACGCGCGGCGCCGCTTTCGAGCGCGAGCGACGGCGATGACGATCCGCAACCTCGAATTCCTGTTCAAGCCGCGCTCGATCGCCGTCGTCGGCGCTTCGGATCGACCCCACAGCGTCGGTGAGACCGTTCTGCGAAACCTGCTGGCAGGCGGGTTCGACGGACCCATCCTTCCGGTCAATCCACGTCATCAGCAACTCGCGGGACTTGCCGTGCATCCGTCGGTGACCGCGTTGCCGATCGTCCCCGATCTCGCCGTCATCTGCACGCCGGCACCGACCGTGCCGCAAATCGTCGCCGACGCGGCCGCGCGAGGAACGCGCGCGGCGATCGTCATCACGTCGGGCCTCGGTGCACGCGAAGTTGCGGGCGGACCGACGTTTCGCGACGCGATGCTCGATGCGGCACGACCGCACCTCCTGCGTATCCTGGGCCCGAATTGCATCGGCCTGCTCGTCCCTGCACTGGGGATCAACGCGAGCTTTGCGCATACCGGCGCGCGTGCTGGCAACGTCGCGTTCGTGTCGCAATCGGGCGCGCTCGTCACTTCGGTGCTCGACTGGGCCACGTCACGCGGCATCGGGTTCTCGAAATTCGTTTCGATCGGGGACAGCGCGGACGTGGACTTCGGCGATCTGATCGATTACCTCGGCAGCGATGCGGAGACGCGGGCGATCCTCCTGTATGTCGAATCGATTCGCGCCGCGCGCAAGTTCATGTCGGCTTCGCGAGCCGCCGCGCGCAACAAGCCGGTCATCGTCGTCAAGGCGGGGCGCGTCGCCGAGGGTGCAAAAGCGGCAGCCTCGCACACGGGCGCCCTTGCCGGCGCGGACGACGTCTACGCTGCCGCGATCCGCCGAGCAGGGATGCTGCGCGTGGATACGACCGAGGCGCTGTTCGATGCCGTCGAAACACTCGCTCGCGCCAGGCCGGTGGCCGGCGATCGGCTCGCAATCATGACCAACGGCGGCGGACCCGGCGTGATGGCGACCGATGCCCTGGTGCTCGGTCACGGGCGCTTGGCGACGCTGTCGGCCTCGACGCTCGCCCGCCTCGACGCCGTGCTACCCGCCACATGGTCGCGCGGAAATCCGGTCGACATCGGCGGCGACGCACCGATTGCACGCTATGTCGCAACGCTGCAGGCGCTGCACGAGGAGGCGGCGTGCGATGCCGTGCTGTTCATCCATTCGCCGACGGCCATCGTGTCGAGCGCGGACATCGCTTCCGCGGTCGCGGTGCCCGCGCGCGATGGCGCGAAGCCCGTCTTCGCCTGCTGGCTTGGCGGCGACGCGCTGCGCGAGGCACGCGCCACGTTCACGCGTGCCGGTATTCCGCACTACGACACGCCAGAAAGCGCGGTCGGCGCATTTCTGCAGACCGTCGAATATCGCAGGAACCAGGCGCTGCTGCTCGAAGCGCCACCGGCAACGACGATCGTGCAGCGGCAGGACCGCGCGCCTGCCCATGCCGTGGTGCGCGATGCGGTTGCCGCCGGTCGCCGGATCCTGTCCGAAGCCGATTCGAAGACGGTGCTCCGCACGTACGGAATTCCCGTCGTGGAAACGCGCATCGCGGGCGCGCGCGCCGACGACGCCGCACGCTGCGCGGATTCGCTCGGCTATCCGGTCGCGCTCAAGATCCTGTCGCCACAGATCACCCATAAATCCGACGTCGGGGGGGTTGCGCTCGATCTCGAGAACACCGGCGCGGTCAGGCAGGCGGCGACGAGCATGCTCGAACGCGTGGGGCGTGCGCGCCCCGATGCGACGCTTTCGGGATTCACGGTGCAACGGATGATTCGCCGTCCGAACGCTCGCGAACTGATCGTCGGCGTATCCACCGACCCGGTGTTCGGCCCGATCATCCTGTTCGGGGCGGGCGGCAAGGCCGTGGAGGTGATTGGCGACCGCGCCGTCGGATTGCCCCCGCTCAACGCCGTGCTGGCGCAGGACATCGTCGGTCGTACGCGTATCGCGAAACTCCTCGCCGCCTATCGCGATGCGCCGGCGGCGAACGTCGACGCGGTCGTGCGCACGCTGATGCAGGTCGCTGACCTGGCCGCCGATATCGCGGAGATCGTGGAACTCGACATCAATCCGCTGCTCGCCGACGAAAGCGGTGTCATCGCGCTCGATGCGCGGATCGTCGTCGAAAGCGCGGCCAAACCCGGCGCGGCCCGGCTTGCGATCCTGCCCTATCCGTCGGAGCTCGAGGATTGGCTCGATTGGGACGGCACGCGCGTGCTGCTGCGGCCGATTCGCCCCGAAGACGGCGATCAGCACCGCCGGTTCCTCGCGGCGCTCGCGCTCGAGGATTTGCGCGAGCGCGTGTTCATTCGTGCGCGCGAGCTCCATGCGACCGAGCTCGGGCGCCTTACGCAGATCGACTACGACCGCGAGATGGCCTTCGTCGCCGTCGTCGAGCGACCGTCCGGCAACGACACAATCGGCGTCGTGCGGGCGATCGCCGATCCGGACCACCGGACGGCGCAATTCGCGATCATCGTGCGTTCGGATCTCAAAGGCCGGCGCCTCGGCACGCTGCTGTTGCGGAAGATGACCGATTACTGTCGCGCCCGCGGCATCGAGCGGCTCACGGGTGAAGCTGCGGCGGACAACGAGCGCGTGTTCGCGCTCGCGCGCCGTCACGGATTCGCGCTGATGCCTTCCGTGGACGGCAAGTCCGTCACGCTGGTCGCGGACCTTGCGAAGCGCAGCACCGACGCGGAAGCTGCCGCTTCGTCGTAAGGCATCAATCGCTCGCGGAGCGCGACCACGTCGCCGATGATGATGAGCGTCGGCGATTCGAGCGCGGCCGCGTCGGCAAGCTGTGGCAGCGTCGCGAGGCTGCCCGTCACCACACGCTGGGCGGCGGTCGTCCCGTGCTGGATGACCGCTGCCGGCGTGGTCGCGGCAAGCCCGTGACGCACGAGTTCGTCGCACAGCATCGGCAGTGCGAGCAGACCCATGTACACGACGAGCGTCTGATGCGGACGCGCCAGGGCGGGCCAGTCGAGATCCATCGTCCCGTCCTTGAGGTGCCCGGTGATGAACACGCAGGTCTGCGCGTGGTCGCGATGCGTGAGCGGTATGCCCGTGCACGCGGCGATGCCGTTCGCCGCTGAAATGCCGGGAACGACTTCGAACGGCACGCCATTCGCGGCGAGCACTTCGGCCTCCTCGCCGCCGCGGCCGAAGATGTACGGATCGCCACCCTTGAGTCGTACGACACGCTGGCCGCAGCGTGCGAGCTCGACCAGCAGCGCATTGATGGCCGACTGCGCGAGCGCATGGCGGCTGCGCGATTTGCCGACGTAGACCCGGCGCGCGCGCGGCGCGAGGGCGAGGATCTCCGGGGCGACGAGCCGGTCATGCACGATGACATCCGCGCGCTTGATCAGCGCCACCGCTTTGACCGTCAGCAGATCCGGGTCGCCCGGACCCGCACCGACCAGCGCCACGCTGCCGGCGATACGGGCGCCACGCCTTCGCGTCGCGCCCATGTCGATCCGCTCCCGCAACGACACGATCGGAGCTTCGCTGCGGCTGCAGCCACCATCGTCCATCCACGTGCCTCGTCATGCCTGCGCCTGCAGGCTCGGCGCAACGATAGAAGCAGGCGGCGCCGCAAACATTAACCTTCGTCAAGGTTTGTCAGCGACCGAATCCCGATACTTGCAGCGGGAAAAAAACGACCGCTTTTCATTGCCTCGGAAAGGGCCAGCCGTGAGAAACGCCAGATCGATGTGGGTACGCAACCTGATTGCGCTCGCCGTGACGCCGCTCGTCGCAGGTGTCGCGTTCGCGCAGGCGGCTGCGCCGAATGCACCGGTTTCCGTGCCTGGAAGCGACGCCGCCAAGGCGGAGCAGGGCCACTCCGACCAGCCGCTGCTGCGTTACGAAGGCGCCGCGAGTTCACCGCTTGCCGGCGAGTCGATGCACCAGGACATCAATCCCAAGGCCCCGAAGATGACCGAGGCCGAGTTCGACAAGGGCAAGCTCATTTATTTCGAGCGCTGCGCAGGTTGCCATGGCGTGCTGCGCAAGGGTGCGACCGGCAAACCGCTGACGCCCGACATCACGCTCGGCAAGGGAACCGAATACCTGAAGGTGTTCATCGGTTACGGCTCGCCTGCGGGCATGCCGAACTGGGGAAGTTCCGGCCAGCTTACCGAAGCAGAAGTCGACCTGATGGCCCGCTACGTGCAGCAGACGCCTCCGACACCGCCCGAGTTCGGCATGAAGGAGATGGAGGCAACGTGGAAAGAGATCGTGCCCGCGTCGAAGCGCCCGCAGAAGAAGATGAACGGCTACAACATCGACAATCTCTTTTCGGTGACGCTCCGCGATTCGGGCGAGATCGCACTGATCGACGGCGACTCGAAGAAGATCGTCAACATCGTGAAGACCGGTTACGCCGTGCACATCTCGCGGATGTCGGCGTCGGGCCGCTACCTTTACGTCATCGGTCGTGACGCGAAGATCAACCTGATCGACCTGTGGATGGAGAAGCCGGACAACGTCGCCGAGATCAAGATCGGTCTCGAGGCGCGCTCCGTCGAAACGTCCAAGTACAAGGGCTATGTCGACAAGTATGCGATCGCCGGAGCGTACTGGCCGCCGCAGTACGTGATCATGCAGGGCGATTCACTGAAACCGCTCAAGATCATGTCGACGCGCGGCATGACGGTGGATCCGCAGGAATACCATCCCGAGCCGCGCGTCGCGGCGATCGTCGCATCGCATTTCCATCCGGAATTCATCGTCAACGCGAAGGAGACGGGCAAGATCAACATCGTCAACTACCAGGACCTGGACAACATCAAGGTCACGTCGATCGGCGCGGCGCGGTTCCTGCATGACGGCGGTTTCGACTCGACCGGACGGTATTTCCTGGTGGCCGCCAATGCCTCCAACAAGGTCGCGGTGGTCGACACGAAGGACAACAAGCTCGAGGCTCTGATCGACGTCGGCAAGACGCCGCACCCGGGACGGGGCGCGAACTTCGTGGATCCGAAATTCGGTCCGGTCTGGGCGACCGGGCACCTGGGCGATGAGTCGATTTCGGTGATCGGCACCGATCCCGCCAAACACAAGCCGAACGCATGGAAGGTCGTGCGCACGCTGAAGGGGCAGGGCGGGGGATCGCTGTTCATCAAGACCCATCCGAAGTCGAAGAACCTGTGGGTCGACACCGCGCTGCATCCGGATCCGAAGATCAGCCAGTCGGTGGCCGTCTACGACATCAACAACCTCGACAAGGGCTTCGAAGTGCTGCCGATCGCCGAGTGGGCGGGTGTCAGCGACGGCGCGAAGCGCGTCGTGCAGCCGGAGTACAACAAGGCCGGCGACGAAGTGTGGTTCTCCGTGTGGAGCGCGAAGAATCAGGAGTCGGCGATCGTCATCGTCGACGACAAGACGCGCAAGCTGAAGGCAGTGATCAAGGACCCGAAGCTGATCACGCCGACCGGCAAATTCAACGTGCACAACACGCAGCACGACGTGTATTGAGCGCCGAGCGCGATGCGGAAGGCGCGTGAACGCACGCACGCGAGCGGCGATGAGACCGACGCCCTGGCTCGTCACGGCGGCCGCGACGGTTTGCATCGCCGCGGCCGGAGGCGTTCTCGGCGATCCGCCGCACGCGGCGGGCAACGAGCCGCCCTCGGCGTCGCGGCAGCGCGAATTGACGAAATTGCTGCGCGACGATTGCGGTTCATGCCACGGGATGCGGCTGACCGGAGGGCTCGGTCCGCCGCTCACGCCCGGCGCGCTGGCCGACAAACCGGCGACGAGTCTCACGGCAACGATCCTGTCGGGCCGCGCCGGCACTGCGATGCCGCCGTGGCGCCCGTTCATGAACGACGCAGAAGCGGCGTGGCTCGTGACGCGGCTGCAACGCGGTGACACCGATGCGCGCTGAACGAGCGGCGCTGGCTGCGCTGGCGCTTCTGGGGTTGAGCGCTTGCGCGCCCGTCCCGTCGATCGAAACCCGGGGAACGGGCGACCTCGGCGTCGTCATCGAGCGCGGCGCCGGGCGCGTGCAGATCGTCGACACCACCGCGAAGGCGAGTCTCGGTGCCGTCGAAGGCCTCGGCGATCTCTCGCACGCGTCGGTCGTCTACTCGCGTGACGGACGTT
>DASSEA010000195.1:0-2833 GCA_035696805.1 Casimicrobiaceae bacterium | reverse complement strand
ATGGCGCTGACGCTGGCCGATTGCACGCGGATGATCGAGGCGGCCGATGCGGCGCGCGTACAGCTCGTCGTGGGTCACAGCCCTGGATTCGACGCGCCGATTCGGCGTGCGAGCGAGATCATTGCCGCGGGTGACGTCGGGGCCGTGCGGATGGTGCAGGCGTTCTACTGCACGGATTTCCTGTACCGGCCGAGGCGCCCCGAGGAACTCGACACGTCGCGCGGCGGCGGCGTCGTCTGGAGCCAGGCAGCGCACCAGATCGACGTCGTGCGGCGGTTGTGCGATGGCTCCGTCACGCGCGTTCGCGCGCTGACGGGCAAGTGGGATGACGCGCGAGACACCGAGGGCGCGTACGCGGCGCTGCTGACGTTCGAGACCGGCGCCTTCGCCTCGCTCGTCTATAACGGCTACGGCTATTTCGACTCGGACGAGTTCTGCAACGGGACCAGCGAACTCGGCCTGCGAAAGGACGCGGCGAGCCATGGCGCGGCGCGTCGCGCACTGCGCGGGGCACGCGACGGCGATGCGGAAATCGCGAACAAATACGCGCGCAATTACGGCGGATCCGCCTATCGGCCGCGAGATCCGGCGATGGTGATCGGCTACGAACACTTCGGGACCGTCATCGTGTCGTGCGACCGCGCGGACCTGCGACCGATGCCGACCGGCGTCCTGATCTACGACGAAGCCGGCGCGCGCGTCGAAACGTTGCCACCGCCGGTCATTCCACGTCGCGACGTCATCGACGAGCTGTACGCAGCGATCGCCTCGGGGCGGCCCGCGCTGCACGACGGCCGCTCCGCGCGCGCAACGCTGGCCGTCTGCAGCGCCGTGCTCGAGTCGGCGCGCGAGCAACGCGACGTCGTTCCCTCGCTGCAGGTCGGCGCTGTTCGCCGGTAGCCGATTGCTCGTCACGCGCGTCGCGCGCGCTGCCACGCCGCAACGCACCGCTCGACGCGCGACGGCACCCGCTGTCAACCGCCGGTCGTTTCGCCGCCCATCACCTGGAGAACGGTACCGGTGATGTACGACGAATCGGCATTCGAAGCGAGAAACACGTAGGCTGGCGCGAGTTCTTCCGGCTGCGCCGGCCGGCCCATCGGGCTGTCCTGGCCGAACGTTGCGACGTCCTTCGGCGTCATGCCGTCGTCCGACGGATTGAGCGGCGTCCACACCGGACCCGGTGCGACCGCGTTGACGCGGATTCCCTTGTCGATGAGGTTCACGGCGAGCGATTTCGTGAAGGCGTTGATCGCGCCCTTGGTGGCCGAATAGTCGGGCAGCTGCTTGCTGCCCTTGATGCCGGTTTCCGAACTCGTCGCGATGATGACGCCGCCGGGTTTCATCGAGCGCAGCGCAGCGCGCGACAGCCTGAAATACGAATAGATGTTGGTCTTGAACGTTGCGTCGAACTCCTCGTCGGTGACGTCCTCGAGCTTCGGTTTGCGATTCTGGTGCGCAGCGTTGGCGACCAGGATGTCGATGCGGCCGAAGTGTTGCACCGTCTTCTCGACGATCTGATCGCAGAACGACGCGTCCGTGAGGTCGCCGGCCACCGCGAGGCATTTCGCGCCCGCGGCCTCGACCGCCCTGCGCGTCTCATCGGCGTCCGGCTGCTCTTCGGGCAGGAAGGTGATCGCGACGTTCGCGCCTTCCCGCGCATAGAGCACTGCGACGGCGCGGCCGATGCCCGAATCGCCGCCGGTGATCAGCGCGACCTTGCCTTCGAGCTTGCCGGCGGCACGATACGCTTCCGCCTGGTAACGCGGGCGCGGGTCGAGCTTCTGTTCAAGGCCCACGCCTTTCTGATGTTGTTCCGGATACGGCGGCATCGGTTCGCGGATCGGCTTGTCGTTGCGTTGCTGGGATCGTGGATTCATGGGACGGGCTCCGTTGCGAGTGAAAATTTTTCAAGGTTCGAACGCGTTGTGCAAAGTTGTATTTTTTGCAATCGCGCGCGGTGACGATCGCGTCAAAAAAGTGGGTGCGCGGTGCTATGCTGCACTTCCACCGCATCTCGACACGCTGCGCGGGTTGGACAGCAACCGTTCGCAAATGATCTTCCGTAAAAAGGAGCGCGACCATGGGATTGATCGACTTCGTCAAGGATGCAGGAGAGAAGCTGTTCGGGCGCGGCGTCGCACAGGCGGCGGCGAAGGATGCGGCGGCAGAACCTTCGAACGACGCCAAGATGCAGACAGCCAACGCGGCGGCCGGCGACGCCATCGTCGACTACATCAAGTCGCAGAACCTGTCGGCAACCGGACTCACCGTCACCTACGACGGCAAGACGTCGACGGCGTCCGTGTTCGGCGTCGCACCCGACCAGGAAACGCGCGAAAAGATCGTTCTCTGCTGCGGCAACGTCGCAGGCGTCGCGGCGGTCAAGGACATGATGAGCGTCGATCAGAGTGGGCCGGAGGCGAAGTACTACACGGTGGTGTCGGGCGACACGCTGTCCAAGATCTCGAAGCAGTATTACGGCGACGCCAACCAGTACATGAAGATCTTCGAGGCGAACAAGCCGATGCTGAAATCGCCCGACAAGATCTACCCCGGCCAGAACCTGCGCATTCCGCAGTGAGCGTTTCGTCGCCCGTCCCGTGGTCCGGCTCCACACGCTGCCGTTGCGACGGGCGGGTGCGCGCCGGACCGGGCGATGACGACGATGATGAAGACGACGACGAAACGCCGATCGGCGATCCGCCGGACGACGACGAAGGCGATTTCGACGACGACGACGATGACGACGACGACGAGGACCCGCTCCAGGCGTAGTTCGAAGCGAACCGTGCGTCCGAGGTGAGCTGCGGCGCGGACCGAGGCTCGGCAG
>DASSEA010000194.1:0-5171 GCA_035696805.1 Casimicrobiaceae bacterium | reverse complement strand
GGCGAGCTTCATCGCCTCGATCTGCAGATGCTGGCTCGCAATCGAGTCGGGCGGCAACGAACGCAGATCGAACGCGCGCAGCATGCCGAGCGTCATCAACGCGGCGATCCCTTGCCCGTTCGGCGGAATTTCGTGCACGGTCACGTCGCGGTAATGCAACGCCAGCGGCGTCACCCAGTCGACCGCATGCGCTTCGAAATCCGCGCGCGTATGTGCGCCGCCGTGCGCGCGCAAATGCGCAACCATCGCGTCGGCGAGCGCGCCGCGATAGAACGCTTCGCCGCGTGAGTGCGCGATCGCCTCGAACGTCGAGGCCATCGCGTGCGATCGAAACCGTTCGCCGGGCTTCGGCACGTGACCGTCGATCAGGAAATGCTCCTGCCAACCGAGTCCCGCCGGCATCAGCGGCGCGGCCAGCCGCCACTTCTCGGCGACCACGGGCGACACTGCGTGACCGTCGCGCGCGTAGCGGATCGCGGGCTCGAGGAGATCGCCGAGCGACAGCTTGCCGTAGCGCTCCGACAACGCCACCCAGCCCGCTACCGCGCCGGGCACCGTCACCGCGTCCACGCCGCGCTGCGGCATCTGCGGACGCGAGTCGAAGCGCGCCGGCGACCACGCCGCGGGTGCGCGCCCCGATGCATTGAGTCCGGCCAGTTCGCGCCCGTCCCAGACGATGGCGAACAAGTCGGAGCCGATGCCGTTGCTGCACGGTTCGACGACGGTCAGCGTCATCGCCATCGCAACCGCGGCGTCCATCGCATTGCCGCCACGTGCGAGCATCGCCATGCCGGCCTGCGTCGCGAGCGGCTGCGACGTGGCCACGACGTTGTCGGCGAAAATCGGCTGGCGTCGCGACGGGTAGGGCAAGGACCAATCCATCGATTTTTCGGTCACGCTTCCTGAAACGCTTCCTCGCGCCGCTTGCGCATGTTCGGCAGCGCGATGATGAGCACGAGCAGGATCGCCGCTGCGAGCAATCCCGCCGAGATCGGACGCGTCGCAAAGACGGTCGGATCGCCGCGCGACAGCAGCAGCGCACGACGCAGATTCTCCTCCATCATCGGGCCGAGCACGAAGCCGAGCAGAAGCGGTGCGGGCTCGCATTCGAGCTTCGCGACCAGCACGCCGAGCAGGCCGAAGAACGCCGTCTGCATGACGTCGAAGCTCGTGTTGTTGACGGTGTAGACGCCAATCGCGCAGAACAGCAGGATTGCCGGATACAGCAGCCGGTAGGGAACGGTCAGGAGCTTGATCCAGATGCCGATCAGCGGCAGGTTCAACACGACGAGCATCAGGTTGCCGACCCACATCGACGCGATCAGTCCCCAGAACAGCCCGGGATTCGACGTCATCACCTGCGGACCCGGCTGGATGTTGTGAATCGTCATCGCACCGACCATCATCGCCATCACGGCATTCTCGGGGATGCCGAGCGTCAGCAGCGGAATGAACGACGTCTGCGCACCGGCGTTGTTCGCCGCTTCGGGTCCGGCCACGCCTTCGATCGCGCCCTTGCCGAACTGTGACGGGTCGCGGGAGAGCTTCTTCTCGACACTGTACGACGCGAAAGACGACAGCATCGCGCCACCGCCCGGCAACACGCCGAGCACCGATCCGAGCGCCGTCCCGCGCAACACTGCGGGCGCCGCGCGCCTGAATTGTTCACGCGTGAACCACAGGCCCTTCAATCGCGTCGTGATCAGTTCGCGCCGCTCGGTGGATTCCAGGTTCAGGATGATTTCGGAGAAGCCGAACATGCCCATCGCGACGACGACAACACCGATGCCGTCGGAAAGCTCCGGAATGCCGAAATCGAAACGCGCGACGCCCGAGTTGACGTCGGTGCCGACGATGCCGAGCAACAGGCCGACGAGGATCATTGCGATCGCCTTCAGGAGCGAGCCGTGGGCGAGCACCACCGCGCCGATCAGGCCAAGCACCATCAGCGAGAAATACTCCGCCGGCCCGAACTTCAACGCGAGCGACGAGAGCGGCAGCGACACCGCGGCGACCAGAACCGTCGCGCACGTACCCGCGAAGAACGACGCGAGGGCGGCCGTCGCGAGCGCGGTGCCGGCCTGCCCGCGCCGTGCCATCTGATAGCCGTCGAGGCAGGTGACGACCGACGACGATTCGCCCGGCATGTTGACGAGGATGGCGGTCGTCGAGCCGCCGTACTGCGCGCCGTAGTAGATGCCGGCGAGCATGATGAGCGCCGATACCGGCTGCAGCGCGTAAGTCGTCGGCAGCAGCATCGCGATCGTCGCGACGGGGCCGATGCCCGGCAACACCCCGATCAGCGTTCCGAGCAGCGTGCCGATCAGCGCATAGAGCAGGTTGACCGGCGTCAGCGCGACGCCGAACCCCGTCGCGAGGTGACTGAACAGTTCCACCTACCGCTGGCCCGGCCAGATCGGCAATTGCAGTTGCAGGCCGATCACGAAGACGCCGACCGCAAGTGCGGCGAGCACGATGCCTGCGATCAGCGATTCGCGCGGGCGGAACTCGCGACTCGCTGCACTCGCCGCGACGATCAGCATCACCGTCGACAAAGCGACGCCGACGATAGGGACGATCGCGCCGAACAGCACGACGCTGCCGAGGACGACGACGAGAGGTCGCCATTGAAAGCGCGCGACGGGGCCGCCCGCGGTGCGCGTGGCGCGCACGGCGAGGACGATGCCGATCGCGATCAACAGGAGACCGAGAATGCGCGGGAAGTAGCCGGGCCCCATTCGCGCGGCGGTGCCGAGCGCGTAACGCGCGCTGACGACGATCGTCCCGACGCCGATCGCGATGAACAACGCGCCGGACCAGAAGTCCTTCGGATTACGGATCGACGGCAACGGCGACGTTCGAAGGGTTGAACAAGCGGCGGAGCACTGCCGGCCGCGTAGGATAGCACCGCGAAAAAAGAGGGCAGGCCGCGCGGCCTGCCCTCTTTAATGCGATTCGCCGATCCGAACGGTCAGACGCCGTTCTTCGCGCGCAGGTCCTTGAAGTACTTGTCGAGCCACTGCGCCTGCAGCCGTTGCTGCAGCTGCGGCTTGACTTCGTCGAACGCGGGCACCTTCGCATCGCGCACGTCCTCGACTTCGATCACGTGCCATCCGAACTGCGTCTGCACGGGTTGAGGCGTGAACTTCCCCTTCGGCGTCGATTTCATGGCGTCGCCAAACGGCTTCACGAAGTTCGCGGGCGCGTTCCAGTCGAGATCACCGCCCTTGTCCTTCGAGCCCGGATCCTTCGAGCGCGCCTTGGCGAGCTCGTCGAACTTCGCGCCCTTCTGCAGCTCGGTGATGATCGCCTTCGCGTCGTCTTCCTTCTCGACGAGGATGTGGCGCACCTTGTATTCCTTGTCGCCGATCTGGCCCTTGATCGCCTCGTATTCCTTCTTGAGATCGGCTTCGGGCACCGGATTCTTCTTGATCCAGTCGCTGACGTACGCGCGTACGAGGACCGTCTGCGACGCGAGGTCCATCTGCGTCTTGACGTCGGCGTTCTTCTCGAGACCCTGTTTCTTCGCCTCGCGGGCCAGGAGTTCGCGTGTGTTGAGCTCCTCCTTCACGGCGTTGCGAACCTCGGGAGAATCCTGGCCGCCCTGGGCAAGGCGCTCCTTCAGCAGCACGTCGTATTGCCCCTGCGAGTACAGCTGCTTGTCGGAGGACGCCGCCGCCGGCGTCGCAGGTGCCGCAGCGGCTTTCGGGGCGGCTTTGGAGGCGGGCGCGGTGGCTTGCGCAAGCGCGCCGCCCGACATCAGTGCGGTCATCACCGCGACAGCAACCAGCGTACGTTTCATTGTTTCGTCCTTTCGTTGGAACGGGATTCGTCCGGCGCCAATGCCTGGATAGCCAGCGCATGCACCGGGTAGGGGATCAAGTCGCCGACGCAGTCCAGCACGGCCCGGTGGCGGGCGATGCGCGGCATCCCGAGGAAGTGCTCGGACACGATCGTCACCGAAAAGTGCCCGGCGCCGCCCGCCGCGCCGGCGTGACCGACGTGCAATGCGCTGTCGTCGCGGATCTCGACGTGCAGCGGATCAAGCGGCGCGAGCCGCGCCTCGATCGTCGCGGCAAGCGTCACCGCGACGGTTCCGTGACGTGCTTCGCGAGGAAGACGCCCTGCGCGAGCGCGAACAGGAGGAACAGGCCGATGCCGCCCCAGACCTTGAAATCGACCCAGATCTCGGTCGGGTAGTGAAACGCGATGTACCAGTTCGTCAACGCCATCGCGGCAAAGAACGCGACCCACGACCACGTCAGCCGCGTCCAGATCGGCGCAGGCAGCGCGATTTCGCGCATGACGACTGCGAGCAGGTCGCGCCGCCAGACGAGCTTTCCCGCGGCGAGGATCGCGCCGAATGCGAGGTAGAGCACGGTCGGCTTCCATTTGATGAACGTTTCATCGCGCAGGATCAGCGTCGCGCCACCAAACACGACGATGATCGCGAGTGACAGCCAGTGCACGGCGGACACGCCGCCGCGCCAGTGGAACCACGCGATCTGCAGGATCGAGGCGGCGATGGCGACCGCGGTGGCGATCCAGATGCCCTGCCACTTGAACGCGACGAAGAACAGGACCAGCGGAAAATAGTCCGCGAAAAAGCGCATAAACAGTCGATTATACCGCGAACCCGAGCCCCGGCGGCCCGGCCAAGCGGTCCCGGATTCGAGGCTCGGACCCAGCGGGGCGGCCGCGGATTCCGCGGCCGAATCCGGGGGTGGCCCGGGCCTCAGCGCTTGGGTGCGAGCATTCGTCGGAATCTCGGCCAGTCGAAGGCCGGACCCGGATCGGTCTTGCGCCCCGGCGCGATATCGCTATGACCGACGACGTGCTCGATCGCGTAGCGCCGCCGCAGCGCACGGACCAGGCGGCCGAGCATTGCATATTGGGGCGTCGTATAGGGGAGGGCGTCGGTGCCCTCGAGTTCGATGCCGATCGAAAAATCGTTGCACCGCGCGCGGCCGCGCCACGTCGATTCGCCGGCGTGCCATGCGCGTTCACCGCACGCGACGAATTGCATGAGTGCTCCGTCGCGACGGATCAGGAAATGCGCTGACACGCGGAGGTCGACGATCGTCGCGAAATACGGATGCGCGGACGGATCGAGCCGGTTCGTGAACAGCCGCTCCACGCCATCGCCGCCGAATTCGCCGGGCGGCAGCGAG
>DASSEA010000193.1:0-2526 GCA_035696805.1 Casimicrobiaceae bacterium | reverse complement strand
ATCCATGAGCCGGGCGGCGTGCGGGCGGGGTGCGGGCATCGTACCGCATCACCCTCGAAGCCTCCGGCCGCGGCGCTTCCACAACCGGCCGCGCCGGAGTTCGCCTTCGATGGCGTTCAGCCTTCGTACTTGAACGACAGTTGCAGCCGCGTCCGGTAGGCGAGCACCTTGCCGTCCTCGATCTTCACGTCGAGCTTCATCACTTCGGCGATCCGCATGTCGCGCAGCGACTTCCCGGCCGTTTCGACGGCGTTTCTTGCCGCGTCCTCCCAGGATGTGTCGCTGCTGCCGACGACGTCGATGACGCGATAGACGCCTTCCGCCGGTTGTGCTTTCGCCATGGCTTTCTCCTCGTCGATGTGTTTCGAACGAACTGGGGTGAACGCGGCCCGGCGCGATCCTCGCCGGACGCGTGGTCTCACGATACCCATTTGGCGCGGCGCGGACAACCGTCGAGGTCAGCCTTGCATCCGCCGCAGGTTCTGGTGTTCGATCGTCAGTGCGACTGTGTGATGCAGCCCCTTGCAACCGCGCGTCTGCGTCCTCATGTGCCATTGCCATACGACGACGAGGAAGCGCGCATGAAGCGAGTGAAAGCGGTGCACCGAAGTCCTGAGGGCCACTGGGTTGGCGACGGCTTTCCGGTGCGGAGCCTCTTTTCGTATCACACGTCGGGCGCCGAACTCAGCCCGTTCCTGCTCCTCGATCACGCGGGACCGGCCGAATTCGCGCCCGCGGAGAAGCCGCGCGGCGTTGGCGAACATCCGCATCGCGGTTTCGAAACGGTGACGATCGTCTACCAGGGCGAAGTCGAGCACCGCGATTCGGCCGGCAACGGCGGCCGCATCGGTCCGGGCGACGTGCAATGGATGACGGCCGCCGCCGGCCTCATGCACGAGGAATTCCATTCGCACGCGTTCACTCGACGCGGCGGCACGATGGAAATGGCGCAGCTCTGGGTCAATCTGCCGGCGAAGGACAAGATGTCGCCGCCGCATTACCAGCCGATCGTCGCGGCCGACATTCCGGAGGCGACGTTGCCGGCCGGCGCAGGTCGGCTGCGCATCATCGCCGGATCGTTCGACGGTCGGCGCGGTCCCGCAAGGACGTTCACCGACATCAACGTCTGGGACGTGCGACTGGCAACCGGCAAAGCCGCAAACCTCGCGGTGCCCGATGGCCACACGACGGCGATCGCGCTGCTGCGCGGCACCCTTCGTGTGAACGACACGGCCAGCGCGACGGCGCCGCAGATCGTGGAGTTCGAACGCGACGGCGCCGAGGTCCGCGTCGAGGCGAGCGAAGACGCGACGTTCCTCGTGCTGACCGGTGCGCCGATCGACGAGCCGATCGCGGGTTACGGACCGTTCGTCATGAACACGCGCGAAGAAATCATGACGGCGATCAAGGACCTGCAGGAAGGCCGCTTCGGACAGCTGGCGGCGTAGCGGCCGCCTACGCGCTGCCGCCGCGGGTGGGCAGCGCCTTCAAGAGCGGCGCGATGATGTCCATCGGCAGCGGAAAGACGATCGTCGAGTTCTTGTCGGCGGCGATCACCGTCAGCGTTTCGAGATAGCGAAGCTGAATGGCGAGCGGCGCCTGCGACAGCACCTGCGCCGCCTCGAACAGCTTCTGCGCCGCCTGCATCTCGCCCTCGGCGTGAATGACCTTCGCGCGCCGCTCGCGCTCGGCTTCGGCCTGCCGGGCGATCGCGCGGATCATCGATTCGTTGATGTCGACGTGCTTGATCTCGACGTTGGCGACCTTGATGCCCCAAGACAGCGTCTGCGCGTCGAGCGTCTGCTGGATGTCGATGTTGAGCTTTTCGCGCTGCGACAGCATCTCGTCGAGGTCGTGCTTGCCGAGCACCGAGCGCAGCGTCGTCTGCGCAAGCTGCGACGTCGCCATCAGGAAGTTCTCCACCTCGATGATCGCCTTCTGCGGATCGACGACGCGGAAGTAGACGACGGCGTTGACCTTCACCGACACGTTGTCGCGCGATATCACGTCCTGGCTCGGCACGTCGAGCACGACGGTGCGCAACTCGACGCGCACCATCTGCTGGATGCCGGGGATCAGCACGACGAGTCCCGGTCCCTTGACCTTCCAGAACCGCCCGAGCTGGAACACGACGCCGCGCTGGTACTCGCGCAGCACGCGCAGCGACGACATGGCGAGGACTGCGAGGATGAGGAGCAGGAAGCCGGGACCGAGCAGCGCCATGTCAATCTCCGAAGTTAGAGGCCATTCGCGCGCATGTTGCGCCGTTCATTCGCCCGCGGGCGCGACGCGCGGCAGCAGGCCGTCGACTGCGACGACCCGAACTTTCTGACCGCGCGCGAGCGGCGCGGCCGTTCGCACCTGCCACGTTTCGCCGCGAATGTTCGCCCAGCCGGTGTCCGACGCATCCTCGACCATCTCGCCGTCGGCCCCGATGAGCGACGACACGCCGCTCACGAGCGGCCGCGCGCGCGCCCGCACCGCCATGCGCACGACGACGATCACGAACGCCGCCGTGACGATGGC
>DASSEA010000192.1:0-3900 GCA_035696805.1 Casimicrobiaceae bacterium | reverse complement strand
GACCACCGCGGCCGACGCGACTGGAATCAACTCGCCGGAACGCGTCGCGGGGGCGGGGGCGTTGCGGCGTCGGCCCGAAACCGGTGCGCACCGGTGAACAGCAGGTAGTGGCGATTCGTCGCGCGGCCAATCATCGTCATGTCGACCTTCTCCGCGATCTCGTAGCCCATCTGCGTCAGGCCGGAGCGCGAAACGAGGAACGGGATGCGCATCTGGGCCGCCTTGATCACCATTTCGGACGTGAGGCGGCCGGTCGTGTAGAAGACCTTGTCCACGCCGTCCTCGCCGTCGAGCCACATCTGGCCCGCAATGGCATCGACGGCGTTGTGGCGCCCCACGTCCTCGACGAACATCAGGATGTCGGAGTTGTCGCCGTCGTTGGACGCGAGCGCACAGCCATGCACCGCGCCCGCCTGCTTGTAGATCGTTTCGTGCAGCCGGACCTTGTCGAGCAGCGCGTAAAGCGCGGATTGCGTGAGCGACACGCCGGCTGGCAGGCGCACGCTGTCGATGTCCTCCATCAGGTCGCCGAACATCGTGCCCTGGCCGCAACCGCTCGTCTTCGTTCGCTTCGCGGTTTTCGCCTCCAGGTCGGCGAGGCCGTTGCGGGTTTTCACCGCGACGGAGTGGGTCTCCCAGTCCACTTGCACGGCGACGATGTCGTCGATCCGCTCGACCAGGCGCTGATTGCGCAGATAGCCGATCGCGAGCGCTTCCGGCGCCGCGCCAAGCGTCATCAGCGTGAGGATTTCCTGCTTGTCAACGTAGAGCGTCAACGGATGCTCACCAGCGACCGCGACGTCACGCAGCACGCCATGCTCGTCGACGGCCGTGACGTCGAACGTCGACGGACGGGAGGCGCGGGTGAGGAGGATCCTAGCCTCCGATATACGACATTTCCACGCGCGACGACCTCGGCGTGTTCGCCGTGCGAATCTCGGAATAGCGGTCGCCGCGCCTGCGCCAGATCGCCGCGATGGCGTTGCCGATCTGCGCGTCGTCGAACCCCTCGCGCAGCAGCATGCGCACGTCGTAACCCGCGTCGGCGAACAGGCACGTGTACAGCTTGCCGTCGGTCGACAGTCGCGCGCGCGTGCAGTCGCGACAGAAGGCCCGCGTGACCGACGCGATGACGCCGATCTCCCCTTGGCCATCGCGATAGCGCCAGCGCTGCGCGACTTCGCCCGCATAGTTCGCGTCGACCGGATCCAGTTGGAACTCGCGTTCGATCGTCTCGATGATCTCCGCGGCGGGCACGACGTGGTCCATCCGCCAGCCATTCGTGTGACCGACGTCCATGTATTCGATGAAGCGCACGATGTGACCGCTGCCGTGGAAGTGGCGCGCCAGCGGCACGATCGCGTGCTCGTTCATGCCGCGCTTCACGACCGCGTTGACCTTCAACGGCGCGAAACCGGCTGCGCGTGCGGCGTCGATGCCGTCCAGGACGCGGCGCACGGGGAAGTCGACGTCGTTCATCGCGCGGAACGTCGGATCGTCGAGTGCGTCCAAACTGACGGTGATCCTCCGCAGCCCGGCGTCGCGCAGCGCACGGGCCTTGCGTGCGAGCAACGCGCCGTTCGTCGTCAGCGTAAGGTCGATGTCGCCGAGCGACGCGAGCATCTCGATCAGCCGCTCGAGATTCCTGCGCAGCAGCGGTTCGCCGCCCGTCAGGCGGATCTTGCGCACGCCCTGGTCGACGAAAATGCGCGCGACGCGCGTGATCTCCTCGAACGTCAGCAACGCGGCATGCGGCAGGAACGGAAAGTCGCGGCCGTACACGTCCTTGGGCATGCAATAGACGCAACGGAAGTTGCAGCGGTCGGTCACCGAAATGCGCAGGTCGTGCAATGGACGGCTGCGTGTGTCGACCGGCGGGCCGTCGCGACGTCGTGCGCGAGCGGCGTCGCGAACGAACGCTTCGCGCGCCTGGAACGCGGACGCGGCGCGCAGATCGGTGAGCGGGATGACGGTGGGCATCGTGCGTACGCGGCAATGCCCGGATGTTAGCAGAGCGACCGCGCGCGAACGCTTCGCCGAGTATGATCGGGAGAGTCACAACTTCGCGCACATCGACCCACCCTGCGCACGCAATGCAGCCGCTGTACAAGACCGTCGACGTGATCATCGAGCGCGTGCCGCTGGCCAACCGGTGGGCCAGTGAACGGTGGCAGCCGCAATGCGTCGAACTCGTGGAAGCGGTGAACGGCGCCGCCGCCTCGCGCGATCGCGTTCCCGGCACGTGCGAAACGGCGCCGGCCGACGCGAGCGGCAACCGCTGGTGGTGCCGCGCATTCGACATCGAACTGCATCCGACGGAGGCCGAAGGCTATTTCCTCAATATCACGGCGCCGGATCCGCGCGTTTTCGTCGCGTGGCGCTTTTTCGACGACGGTGTTTCGCCGCGGGCGCGGCCGGTGCTCGTGACGGTCAGCTACAACGAAGCGAGCCGCTTCATGGACAGCGGCGAGCAGGTCGACGGCGTGCCGATGCCCCGCGAAATCGCCGACTGGATGCACGCGTTCGTCGCCGTTCACTACAAACCCGAGCCGCGCCGGAAGGTTCGGCGCAACGATCCGCTGGCCGAAACGAGCGGGTCGCGGCGCGACCGTCGTTCGTGAGACGACGATGACGGGCGATCCGAACGAGCCCAAGGGTTTTTCGCTGCGGCGGTGGTCGGCGCGCAAGCACGAGGCGGCGCGCGCGAGCGCCCAGTCGACGACGGTCGCGGCATCGTCGGACGAGGCGGTCGATGAGCGCATCGACGCGCGCGCACCGGCCGCATCGCCGGCCGGCGGGGCGACAATGCCGGTCAAGGGCGCCGCGACGGACGTGCACGCGGCGCCGCCCGTCACGGTGGCGGGCCAGCACACAGCGTCGCCGGATTTGCCCGGCCGCGGACTGTCCGAACTGCCTTCGATCGACGCCCTGACGATCGATTCGGATTACAGCGGATTCATGCAGCCCGGTGTCGACGAATCGCTGAAACGCGGCGCGCTCAAGAAACTGTTCAGCGACCCGCGCTTCAACGTGATGGATGGGCTCGACGTCTACATCGACGACTATTCGAAGCCGGATCCCATCGAGCCCGACCTCGTGCGGAAGCTCGTGCAGGCGCGGTACATCTTCAATCCGCCGGCGACGCGGGTCAACGCGCAGGGTTTCGTCGAGGATCTGCCGGAAGCGCGGTTGCCGCAGCCGCAGGCGGACGCCGATGCGCAGGCGCTGGTCGACACCGGAACCGGGGCTTTGAACGTTCCAGCGAACGCTGCGCCGCAGGACGAATCGAGCGCCGCGGCGCGTGTGCCCGCTGTGGCGCATGACGACGAGAAGGTTCCTGCAACGGACGCGTCATTCGATGCCGCCGCGCTTGCTGAGCCGCGGCAGACGTAGGGATTCGATGAGCGTCACCGACAAGACCGTTCTCCTTTGCACGTGCAACGACACGATGCCGATCGACCGCGATGCGCTCGCCCGTACCACGGGTGCGCAGACGACCGCAGTCCATACGGCGATGTGCCAGAAGGATCTCGCGCTGTTTCGCGCCAATGCCTCCGGCGACGTGGTCATCGGTTGCACGCAGGAGCAGCGCCTGCTCGGCGAGGTCGTCGAAGCTTCGGCGCAGGTGCGCAGCGTGCGCTTCGTCAATTTGCGCGAAACCGCCGGGTGGTCGGCGGAAGCGCCGCGGTCCACGCCGAAAATGGCGGCGCTGCTAGCGGCCGCCGCGTTGCCCGATCCCGAGCCGGTGCCGAGTGTCGGCTACAAGTCGGAAGGTCAGCTGCTGATCGTCGGCCCGCTCGACGCGGCGCTGCGTTGGGCGGAAACGCTGACGCCCGCGCTGTCGGTGACGATCGTCGCGAGCGAGCCGTCCCACGCTGTCGAATTGCCCCCGGCCCGCAC
>DASSEA010000191.1:0-3751 GCA_035696805.1 Casimicrobiaceae bacterium | reverse complement strand
GTCATCCCCGGCCTGATCGCGATGGCGGGCTACATGCTCGTCGTGCGCATCGTCGTGACGTTGAATCCGCGCGCAGGTCCCGCCGGCGAACGCGTCGGCTGGGCCGACCGCTTCGCGAGCACGCTGCAGGTGCTGCCGGTGCTCCTGGTGTTCGTGGTCGTCATCGTCGGCATCTATGGCGGGTGGGCGAATCCGACCGAGGCCGCGGCGATCGGCGCGGCGGCCTGCGGCATCCTCGCCGTCATCAACGGCATGCGCGGCGCGGGGCTGATGGACAGTGCGCTCGGCACGGCGCAGCAGACGGCGATGATCTTCCTCGTGCTGCTCGGCGCCGACATGCTGAACTCGACGCTCGCGCTCTCACAACTCCCCGTCGAGCTCGCGGCATGGGTGAAGGCGAGCGGCCTGTCGCCGCTCTTCGTCATGTTCATGGTGCTCGTCATCTACATCGTGCTCGGCTGCGTGATGGACTCGCTGGCGATGATCCTGCTGACGATCCCCATTTTCTATCCGATGATCATGGGACTCGACTACTACGGACTGTCGCCGACCGACAAGTCGATCTGGTTCGGCATCCTGGCGCTGATGGTCGTCGAGATCGGTCTCGTCCACCCGCCGGTGGGGATGAACGTTTACATCATCAACCGGCTCGCCGGCGACGTCCCGCTGACCGAGACGTTCAAGGGGGTAATCCCGTTTCTCGCATCGGACGCCGTCCGGATCGCGCTGTTGATGGCGTTCCCGGTTCTGTCGCTGTACCTCGTGCATGCGTTTCAACGTTGACCTGTCCATCTGGAGGAGAGAAGCAATGAAGCGTTCGACCCAACTCGCCCTCGTGCTCGTGCCCGCCTTCGCATTCGTCGCGTCGCTCGCGCACGCGCAGGAAGTCGTGCTGAAGATCCATCATTTCCTGCCGCCCGGCGCGACGATCCAGAAGCTCGTGTTCGAGCCGTGGTGCGAAAAGATCGGCAAGGAGTCCGGCGGCAAGCTCAAGTGCCAGCTCTATCCATCGATGCAACTCGGCGGCACGCCGCCGCAGCTCTTCGACCAGGCACGCGACGGCGTCGCCGACATCGTGTGGACGCTACCGACTTACCAGGCCGGCCGGTTCATGAAGTCCGAAGTGTTCGAGCTGCCGTTCATGGCGAAGAGCGCCGAGGTCGGCAGCCCTGCGTTCTGGGAATACATTCAGAAGAACTCGCAGGACGAGTTTCGCGGCGTCAAGCTGCTCGCTGCGCATCTTCACGACGGCTCGCTGTTCCATTTCGCGACCAAGCGCGTGCAATCGGTCGACGAGATGAAGGGGCTCAAGGTGCGCGGCCCGACGCGCATCGGCACGCGCTTTCTGACGGCGCTCGGAGTCACCCCCGTGCAGATGCCATTGCCGCAGGTACCGGAAGCGATTGCGAAAGGCGTGATCGATGGCGCGATGGTGCCGTGGGAGGGCACGCCGCCGATCAAGCTGCACGAAATCGCGAAATACGCGCTCGACAACGCGCCCGGTCAGCCGAAGATGTCGAACTCGATCTTCGTCATCGCAATGAACCCGGCGAAGTACGAGAGCCTGCCCGCGGATCTGAAAAAGGTCATCGACGCGAACACGGGGCTCGCATGGTCGGCGCAGATCGGCAAGGTGTTCGACGGCACGACGGAGCCCGCGAAGAAGCTCGCGACGGCGGCGAACAACGTGTTCGACACGCTGGCGCCGGCGGAGTACGCGAAGATGCAGGCTGCGTCGGAAATCGTCGTCAAGGAGTGGATCAACGACGTCGGCGCAAAAGGCGGCAATGGTCAGCAGCTGCTCGACGACGCGAAAGCGCTGATCAAGAAGCACGGCGGCTGAGCCGCGCGCTCCCTGGGCGCCGATCGGCGACGAGGCGGGCCGCGGGCGCGTCCGCCTCGCCTGATTCACGCGTCCACCATCACCATCCACGCGACCCCGAAGCGATCGGTCAGCATGCCGAACTTCGGCGAGAAGAATGTCTTGCCGAGCGGCATCTGCACCTGTCCGCCGTCCGCGAGCGCACCGAAGACGCGGTCGGCTTCCGCTTCGCTGCGCGTGCGAATCGACAGCGAAAAGCCCTTGAATTCGGGGCGACCCCGCGCCTCGCCGTCCGACGCCATCACCTCGGCGTCGCCGATCGTGAAGCTCGCGTGCATGATCTTGCGGCCGGAGCCCGGCGCGACCTTGTCGGGTGGGGGAGCGTCGGGGCTTTCGTCGAAGCGCATCAGCATCTGCACGCTCGCGCCGAGCGCCTTCTTGTAGTACTCGAGCGCTTCTTCGCAACGGCCGTCGAAGAACAGGTAGGGCTGGACTTGCATGGTGGCCTCCAAAGGTCAGAGTTTCACTTCGGGGTCAGAGCAATAGGTCGACTTATTGCTCTGACCCCAAAGTCGTGCCGAGCGCGCGCAGCGTGCGCTCGTCTGCTGCGATCGGACGGATCTCGACGCTGCCGTAGCGCGCGCCGGGAATCCTCGCCGCCAGGCGAATCGCTTCGTTCAGGTCGCGCGCCTCGACGACGTAGTAGCCGCCGATCTGTTCCTTCGTTTCGGTGAACGGTCCGTCGGTCGTCGAAAGACGGCCGTCGCGGACACGCACGGTGATTGCGGTGTCGCTCGGCAGCAGCCGGTTGCAACCGACGTAATGACCACTGTCGCGAATCTCGCGCGTGAACGCGGCGTATTCGTCGAAGTGTCGGTCGGCATCGCCGTCGGACATGTGCTCCATAACCTTTTCTGCGCAGATGAGGCAGAGAAACTTCACCGTGGCTCCCCAATGACAGCGCGCACCGGCGCGGCGTCGTCGACGACCAGCTCGCGAACGGGGCGCACTTCGACGCTGCCAATGCGCGCGGGCGGAATGTTCGCGGCAATGTCGATCGCCTGGTCCAGGTCCGTGGCGTCTACGAGGTAGAAGCCGGCGAGCACTTCCTTCGTCTCGGCAAACGGGCCGTCGGTCACCGACACCTTGCCGCCCCGCACGCGCACGGTCGTCGCCGTGTGCACCGATTGCAGCGCTTCGGCGGCAATCATGTGCCCGCTTCGGCGCAACGCATCGCCGCACGCCTTGCACTCGGCGTCGGGCACGTCGGAAAGGCGGCGTTCATCCAGATAGACCAGGCACAGGTACTTCATCGGTTCACTTCCGTTGAATGCTCGTTCATTGGTCGAATGCGCCGCGCCGATTTCGACATCGCCTGCGAATTCCGCGGACGTGCGGTCGCGGCGGCGGTCCGTCACGCGGGCAGCTCGGCGAGCCTCCGCTCCAGAAAGCGACGCTCGGGATCCTGGCGCGCGAGCCCGATTGCACGCCGATATGACGCGCGCGCCCGCGCCGTTTCGCCAAGGCGCCGGCAGAGATCGGCATGCGCGGCGTGCGCGAGATGGTAGTCGTCCAGATCGCCATCGGCGAGCAGCGCATCGATAAGCGCAAGACCTGCGGCCGGACCGTCGCGCATCGCCACGGCGATGGCCCGGTTCAGCTCGATCACCGGCGAGGGCTCGACGCGCAGCAAAACGTCGTAGAGGCCGACGATCTCGGTCCAATCGGTCGCCTCGACCGTCGGCGCGTGCGCGTGCACGCCGGCGATCGCCGCTTGCAGCGTGTACGGTCCGAAACGGCGCGATGCGAGCGCGCGCTCGACGAGCGCCGAGCCTTCGTCGATCAGCGTCCGATTCCACAGCGTTCGATCCTGCTCGTGAAGCAGCACCAGGTCGCCGGTTGGCGACGCGCGCGCCGCGCGCCGCGATT
>DASSEA010000190.1:0-4060 GCA_035696805.1 Casimicrobiaceae bacterium | reverse complement strand
TCGAAACGCGCGACGGCATCAAGCCGCAGCTCGTCTTGCCGTACACGCTCGACACGAACGACATGCGCTTCGCGACCGCGCAGGGCTTCAACAGCGGCGACCAGTTCTTCGCGAATCTGCGCGATGCGTTCGACACGCTGTACACGGAAGGCGACCCGCGCGGCCTTGCGCAACCGAAGATGCTGTCGATCGGGCTGCATGCGCGCCTCGCCGGGCGGCCGGGACGCACCGCCGCGCTCGCGCGTTTCCTGGACCACGTCGCGCGGCACGACGACGTGTGGGTCGCACGCCGCATCGGCATCGCGCGACACTGGATCGCGACGCATCCGTACGCGGAGCGACGCGGCTAGAGCCAACGCGCTGCGCGGGACCTTTCGGAAGCTTCCTAGCGTCCCAGCAGCTTCCCGAGCGCCTTGCCGAGGTCCTGCGGCAACCCAATGTCCGGGACCGCCTGCGCGCGCTGCGCGGGCGCAGCTTCGCGCGGCGCCTTGCCGCTCAGCGCCAGCGCGCACGGTGCGGAGGTTTCGGTTGCCGGCGCGATCAGCGCGCGTCCCAGCGCTTCGAGGCCGCCGCCCTTTGCGCCGAGCGCGCCGACCTTCGCGATCATCTGCGCCGATTTTTCGGCGTCGATCGCGACCGACGGCTTGTCGAAGCGCCCCCGAATGCGGACGAGATGCGCGAATTGCGCAAGGTCGACCTGGATGCCTTCGCGTGTCTGCAGCTGCACCGACAGGTCGAGCGTTTCGTCGCGAAAATCGAGCGTTCCGCTCACTGAGCCGGCGACCTTGCCCGTTTCGACGGCGATCGATCGATCGACGCGTGCCACGCCGTTGTTCACCGGCAGACGAAACACCGCACATCGCAATTCGGTCGCTGCGTCGACCCCGCGAAATGGATCGAGCGCACCGGCGATCTGCGCTACCGCCGACTGTTCCTGCGTCGTCGTCCGTCCCAGCGTGGCGGGACCGGAGACGACGAGGATCGATCCATCCATCGTGCTCGCGACGCGATGCGGCGTCGTACCCCGCCCGGTCACGTCGATCGTCGCGCGCACCTTGCCGCCGCGGATCTCGCGCGCGATGCCGCCGGCGGCGGCGAGCTTCGGCAGGTCGAGCTCCTGCGCATTGGCCTGCAAACGAACGGCAGGCGCGTCCGCGCGACGTCCGTCGACGCGCAGCTCAGCGCGCAGCGAGCCTCCCAGCAGCGCACCGGCGCTTACTATGATGTCCGCCTGCGCGTCAGCGGAACTGAATTCGGCCGTGATGCGCGAGACCTGCTGGCCGTTGCGCAGCTTGAGCTCGCCAATGTTCACCGACCCTTCGCCATCGAATGCCGCAAGCACGCCGAGCGGCAGCAGTGTATCCGGAACGATCCAGTGGCCCGCCGGCGCGCTCGCGGCTGCCGGCGTCGGGCTTGCAGACGCCGTCGTGCCGCGTGTTTTGAACGTCGGCAGGTCGGGCAGCGACAGCGATGGAATGTCGAGGGCTATCGCAACGCGCGTCCTGGCGCCCTCCAGCGTGCTGCGCACGCGGCCGGTGCCGGTGATCGATCCATAGCTGAACGCGAGCTCGTCGAGCGTGGTCGTCGTGCCCGCCTTGACGATCTTCGTCGTCAGTTTCACCGGTGCGCCGTCGACCTCTCCCTTGACGGCGACCGGATACGGCCATTGCTGCGCGATCCATTGGTCCGGCGGCCCGAGATCACCCGCGAGCGCGACCGGCACGTCGTCGATGCTGCCGAGAAAGTCGACAGCCACGGGAGACTTCATGTCGCGGGCACGCAGCGTCAGGTGCTCGATGACGGCGTGCGTCGTCTTTCCGCTCGCGCCGTTGCGATACGTAAGCGTGCCCTGGCGGATTTCGAAGTTGCCGATGCCGAGCGCCATCGCGGCACCGGACGGCGTCTGAGCTCCGGTCGCGGCGGACCCGGCGGCCGCGAATTCCCAGTTCCCTTTGCCGCTCGCGTCGGTTTCGAGCGTGATGACGGGCTCGACCAGCCGGAATTCGAGCACCTCGAAGCGGCGCGACAACAGGGGCAGCAGCGCGATCTGCGCCTCGACCCGTTTCGCCGTCAGCATGTCCGGCGCTTTCGAGCCGGGCGCGTTCTCGAACGCCACTTGCGGCAGCACGATCTTCGGCGTGAGCGATACCCGCATCTCGACCGGCCCCTGCACCTTGAGCGTGCGACCGGTTTCGCTCTTGATCCGGCCAGCGAGCGGCGCGACGAAACGGCCGGGATCGATCGTCGCGACGACGATCGCAACGCCGATCAGGAGCAGAAGAACCAGCGCCCCGGCCGAGCCGAGAATGACGAGTGCGGTGCGGCGCATTCAAGTATTCTAGCCTCGGACAACTTCACGCGGACCGTCGATCTCCATGGGTTCTTGCGTGCAATCGGTCGAACGCGGGCGATGACGTCCGGCCGCGCCGGCGACGATCCACGAGACACCGCCGCGATGGCGGCGCTGCGCACACGGCTCGCGGACGTCGAGGAGAGGCTTCGCGACGTCGAGCAGCGTCACGCGCTCGCGACGGCTGCGGCGCTCGAAGGCATCTATGAATGGGACCTCGGCGCCGGCCGGCTGCTTCTCACCGAGCAGGCCAAGCAGTTCTTCGCCATTCCCGGCGACGCGCTGACACCCGCCGTGTGGAATGCACGCATCCACGCCGACGACTACGCCGGATACCGCGCCGCCATCGTCGCGCATTTCAAGGGACGCGCACCGAACCTCGAGCACGAATACCGCATTCACGACGGGAGCGGCGGCTATCGATGGATCCTCGATCGCGGCGTCGGCGTGCGCGACGCGCGCGGAAGGGTCACGAAGGTCGTCGGGGCGCTGAGCGACATCACCTCGCGCAAGCTCGGCGAAATCGAACTGCGCCGCGCGCGGGACCGGGCAGAAGAGGCGCTCGAGCAGCAGACGGCGATGAGCGAGATCCTCCGTGTCATGAGCCGCTCGCCGACCGACGTGCAGCCGGTGTTCGACCTGCTCGCGCGCCGGGCCGGCAAGCTATGCAAGGCGGAAGTGGCGGTGGTCTCGCGCGTCGACGGAGCGACGATCGAGCTGGCGGCGATCGAGGGAATCACGGCGGAGGCCGTCAGCATCGTGCGGGCGCTCTATCCGATGGACGTGAACGCCGAAACGGTGACGGCGCGCGTTATCCGATCCGGCGACGTCGTCCATATCGCGGACGTCATTGCCGATCCCGTGTATGCGCTCAAGGATTTCGCGCGCGCCGCGCACTTCCGCGCGGGACTCGGCGTGCCGATCGTCGGCGGCGGGCGCGTCATCGGCTCGATCTTCGTCGGTCGGGGCACGCCGGGGCTGTTCGCCGATTCGCAAATCGCCCTGCTGAGAGCCTTTGCCGATCAGGTGGCCATCGCGATCGAGAACGTGCGTCTTTTCAACGAGACGCGCGAAACGCTGGAGCAGCAAACCGCGACGGGCGACATCCTGCGCGTGATGGCGGGTTCGCCGACGGATGTGCGACCGGTCTTCGATACGATCGCCGCCGCGGAACTTCGTCTGTGCCGCGCGAGTTCGGCCCTCGTCTTCACGTACGACGGCGAGCTGATTCACCTCGCGGCGTGCGCAAACCTCAACGCGGAAGACACCGACGCGTGGCGCAAGTCGTTCCCACGGCCGCCGAGCCGCGATACGGCGACGACGCGCGCGGTGCTTACCGGCAGCGTCGTCATGATCCCCGACGTGCTCGAAGACCCGGAGTACCGCATCGCGGCGATAGCGGCCCGCACCGGTTTTCGAAGTGCGCTGTCGGTTCCGCTGCTGCACGACGGAAAGACGATCGGCGCGATCGGCGTGGGTCGGCGTGAACCGGGCGAGTTCCCGCGTCAGCAGATTTCCCTGCTGAAAACGTTCGCCGATCAGGCCGTCATCGCAATCGAGAACGTACGGCTGTTCACGGAACTGCAGGCGCGCACGCGCGAATTGACGCGATCGGTCGGCGAACTGAAGGCATTGGGCGAGGTCGGCCAGGCGGTCAGTTCGACGCTCGATCTCGAAACGGTGCTCGCGACGATCGTCTCGCGCGCGACG
>DASSEA010000189.1:0-15159 GCA_035696805.1 Casimicrobiaceae bacterium | reverse complement strand
CTCCGCGATCTCTTTCAAAGCGTCGGGTACACGGTGATCGAGGCGACGACCGGCGAGGAGGGCGTCGCTGCGGCATTGCGGGAGCGACCGGACCTCATTCTGATGGATATTCAGCTGCCGATCATCGATGGATACGAGGCGACGCGCCGAATCAAGGCGATTTCCGATCTCTCGCGGATACCGGTCATCGCCGTGACCAGTCACGCGCTTTCCGACGACGAGCGCAAGGCGCGCGCTGCGGGATGCGACGACTACGTTGCGAAACCCTTCAGTCCGCGGGCGCTGCTCGCGAAGGTACGCAAGTACGAAAGCTGAATGCGCGAACCGGCTCGCATTCTCGTCGTCGACGACAATCCCAACAACGTCGACATCCTGAAGACCCGCCTTGAAAGCCACGGCTACGAGGTGATCACCGCAGCGGACGGCACGAGCGGGCTCGCGCGCGCGACCGCCGACGCACCGGACCTGATTCTGCTCGACGTGATGATGCCGGGGATCGACGGGCTCGAGGTTTGTCGTCGGCTCAAGTCGGATCGCAGCGGACCGTTCACGCCGATCATCATCATCACGGCACGCTCCGAAGCGAAGGACGTGATCGCGGGTCTCGAAGCCGGCGCCGACGAATACCTCGCGAAACCGGTCGACCACGCGGCGCTCGTTGCGCGGGTGGCGTCGATGCTGAGGATCAAGAGGCTCCAGGACACTGTCGAAAGGCAGCGTGCCGAAATCGCGCGGTGGAACGAGCAGCTGCGGCACAAGGTCGACGACCAGGTGGCCGAGCTCGATCGGCTAGGGCGCCTGAAAGGTTTCTTTTCCCCCCAGCTCGCAGAGGCGATCGTTTCCGCGGGCGCAGACGAGCTGCTGCGTCCGCACCGCCGCGAGGTCACGGTCGTGTATCTCGACCTTCGCGGCTTCACGACGTTCACCGAATCTGCTGAGCCCGAAGAGGTGATGGCCCTGCTCGCGCAGTACCACGCGCTGGCCGGCGAGCTGATCACGCACCGTCAAGGCACGATCGAACATTTCGCGGGCGACGGCATCATGGTGCTGTTCAACGACCCGTTGCCGCTTCCCGACGCCACGCACGAGGCGCTGCGGATGGTCGTGGCGCTGCGCGAGCAATTTGCCGCGGTGCGCGCGGAGTGGCGGCGGCACGGCTACGACGTCGACCTCGGCTCCGCGCTCGCAGTCGGCTACGCGACGCTCGGAACCGTCGGCTTCGAGGGGCGGCGCGACTACGCCGTGATCGGCACGGTGGCCAATCTCGTGGCGCGACTCTGCGCCGAGGCGAAGGGAGGGCAGATCCTCACGGATCGCCGCTCGCTGGCTCGCATCGAGGACGTGTCGCTTGTCGAGCCGGTGGGAATGTTGACGTTGAAGGGTTTTGCGCGGCCGGTGGACGTCTTCAACATCGTCGGGCTTCGCGAAGGACGCTGACCGACCTTCGCCCGGCGAAGGACCGTCAGCGCGCGGCCTGCACCTGCGGCACCTTCCGGTAGCGCTGCAGCTCGTCCGCGAGCCATGCGCCCGACAATGCGTCCGTCTTGCCGCATTTCACGTGGTACGGCTCGCCGGACATGCTGCTGCCCGTCGCCAGGTACTTGATGAAATCCTCGGCGGACCCTATGCGGCTGCCAACGAACCGGTACTTGCCCGCGAGATGCTCGCGCGCCTTGTCGGCCGGGTACTCGGTACCGTTGCGCACGAAAACGCACGACGACGTCCCGACGAACTCCAGCAGGTGCTCGATTTCGGCCTTGGCGGAGGCTTCCGGCGTTGCGGCGGCGGCTTGGGAAAGGCCGAGAGTCGCCATCGCGGCGGCGGCGAGCAGGGCGTTGCGAAGGCGGCAGGACGTCATCGAGGATTCTTTCGGGATTTGTAAGAGTAACGCGCTTCGGACCGGCGGCGGGGCAATCGGTTCCCACCTGGCGCCCGGCGCGCGCCCAATCAAGCGCAGGTTGCACCCGATTTCGTGGAACGCCCGTCCATGGTCGCGTCTGCATCGTACCGCGGCGCCGCAGCTTGAACCTGCGTTCGTGGAACGCGCGTGCAACCGCCACAGTCATGCCGCCTTCATCGCCTCGACGCGGATCTGCTCGGTCAGCTGCGCCTTCAGCGCCGAGAATTCCGGCGACGTCTTGACCGTGTAATGGCGAGGGTGGGCGAGGGGAACGGGCACTTCGGCCTTGACGCGTCCCGGTCGCGCCGACATCACGAGCACGCGATTCGCCATGAAGATCGCCTCCTCGATGTCGTGCGTGACGAACAGCACCGTCTTGCGCTCGCTTTCCCAGATGGACAGCAGCAGCTCCTGCATCAGCGCGCGCGTCTGGTTGTCGAGCGCGCCGAAAGGCTCGTCGAGGAGCAGGATCCGCGGTTCGTTGGCGAGCGCACGCGCGATCGCTGTCCGCTGCTGCATGCCGCCGGACAGCATCTTCGGGTAGTGCCGTTCGAATCCGCGCAGCCCCACTTTGTCAATGTAATGCGCGGCGATTTCCGCCTGTTGTGCCGCCGGCATTCGCTTCTCGCGCAGCCCGAAGCAGATGTTCTGGACCACCGTCAGCCACGGAAACAGCGTATAGCTCTGGAACACCATGCCGCGATCCGCGCCGGGCCCGGAGACGGCGCGGCCGTCGAGTTCGACGCGACCGCTCGATGGCGCATCGAGTCCTGCGACGATGCGCAGCAGCGTGCTTTTGCCGCATCCCGATGGACCGAGGATCGTGATGAAGTCGTTGTCGCCGACCGCGATCGACGTGGGCAGAAGCGCTTGCGTCGGCGGCCCGCCGCGAACCCCGGGAAACGTCCTCGAAACGTCGTCGATCGCAAGCACGCTCACGCGGTCGACGCCTCGCAAGGCGCGCGCGAGCGCGCAGCACACGGTTGCAGCGCCGCGTTCAAGTCGTCGCCCACGGGAACAGCGCGCGATTCGCCTGCTTGAAGCCGAGGTCGGACACGAGCCCGATGATGCCGATCAGGATGATGCCGAAGATGATCTGGCCCGTGTTGAGCAAGGCCTGGCTGTCGGTGATCATGTGACCGATTCCGCTCGAGGCGCCGATCAGCTCGGCGACTATCACGTACGTCCACGCCCACCCCAGCACAAGTCGCAACGTTTCTGCGATCGCGGGCGCGGAACTCGGCAGCAGCACGCGTCGCACGATGCCCCGTGCATTCGCACCGAGCGTGTATGCGGCTTCGACCAGATCGCGTCGCGTCGATCCGACGGTCACTGCGACCATCAGCACGATCTGGAAAAAGGAGCCGATGAAAATGACGAGGAGTTTCTGCAGTTCGCCAATGCCGGCCCACAGGATCAGGAGCGGAATGAACGCGGACGCCGGCAGGTAGCGCGCGAACGACACGAACGGTTCGAAGAACGCCTCGATCGGCTTGTACGCACCCATCGCAATGCCGAGCGGCACGCCGATCACGGCGGCGAGGATGAAGCCGCCCAGTACGCGCCAGATCGTGATGCCGACGTCCTTGGCGAAGCCGAACTGCGTGAACAGCAGCCAGCCTTCATGGACCATCGTCAGCGGATCGGCGAGAAAGGTCCGCGACACGAACCCGCCGAACGTCGCGATGCTCCACACCAGCACGAACAGCACGAAGAACGCGAGCCCGAGCGCGAGCTTGCGCGCGGGAGCGACCGCCCTGAGCGGCGTCATGCGCGTGCTCGCGCCGCCGCCATCGAACGCCTCGCGACGCGCACGGGCTGCGCCGTTCGCGTGCGCGCTCCGGGACCGCTACTTGATGAACTGCGTGTCGTAGAGCGTCTTGATGTCCGGCTCGGCCTTGATGATCCCGATTTCCTTCAGCAGGTCCGCTGCTTCCTTGCTGAATTGCTGCAGTTCTCCGTTGAAGAATTTCTGGTTGGCCGCCTTGTCCTGCCAGCGCAGGTATTTCGCCGACGCGCCGAACTGCTCGCCCGACTGCTTGACGTCGGCGCCCATGATCTCGTAGCTCTTGTTGGGGTCCTTCTGGATCATCGCGATCGCCTCGAAGTAGCTGTCCGCGAGCGCTTGGGCGGCCTTCGGGTTCTCCGACAGGAACTTCGGCGTGCAGCCGAACGTATCCATGATCATCGGGTAGTCGAGCGTCGTTGCGATGATCTTGCCCGACTGCGGTGCGGCGCGCACCGTCGACAGGTACGGCTCGTACGTCATCGCCGCGTCGTTCTGGCCGGCGACGAACGCCTGCGCCGCGGGCCCCGGCTCCAGGTTTACGACGGTGACGTCCTTCACCGACAGGCCGTTCTTCTTCAGGAACCATGCGAGCGTGAAATACGGTGCGGTGCCCGGGGCCGATGCGGCAACCGTCTTGCCCTTGAGATCGGAAATCTTCGCGATGTTGTTGCGCACGACCATCCCGTCGGCGCCGTAGCTCTTGTCCATCTGGAAGATCTGCTTCGTCGCGACGCCGTTCGCATTCCACACGACCCACGTTTCCACCGTCGTCGCGGCGCATTGCACGTCGCCCGAAGCGATCGCGAGGTGCCGATCCTTCTGCGGAATCTTCTTCATGTCGACGTCGAGGTCGTGCTTCTTGAAAATACCGGCCTCCTTCGCGAGCGTGAGCGGCGCAAAACCTGTCCATCCCGAATAGCCGATCGCGACCTTCGTCTGCGCCGATGCGGGCATCGCGGCAATGCCGAGCGCGATGGCGGCGGCAATCGATGTCAACGTGTGCATGTCGTCTCCCCGTGGTGTCGAACGGCCGCATTATGCGTCATCCGGAACGCAGGCGGCACGCGGAGACGCACGCCTCGCTCGCACGGTTACAATCGGTCGACGCAGGTTGTTGGGTTGCTGCTCCTGCCCGACGTGCGTTTGCAAAGAACCGTCGCGATGAAATCGTTCCACGCGCCCGCCGCCCTCCTGCCGAACGGATGGCATTCCGACGTCGCGATCGTCGTCGACGACGCTGGCCGCATCGACCGCGTGGAATCGCGGCCACACACCGTCGGCGACGAGCGCCTTGCCGGCCCCGTCATTCCCGCGATGCCGAACCTGCATTCGCATGCGTTTCAGCGCGCGATCGCCGGTCGCACCGGCGTGCCGTCGCCGCATCGCGACGATACGTTCTGGACGTGGCGGCGGGCGATGTACACGGCCGTCGATCGCCTCGACGCCGATGCCTTCGAAGCGATCGCGGCACAGGCGTACGTGGAAATGGCGAAGGCCGGGTACGCGTCGGTGGGCGAATTCCATTACGTGCACCACGATCCGCGCGGCAAACCCTACGCGAATCCCGCCGAGCTTGCGTTGCGCATCGTCGCGGCAGCCACCACGACCGGAATCGCGCTCACGCTTCTCCCGGTGTTCTATGCGCACGGCAACTTCGGCGGCGCTGCCACAGATCCGCTGCAGCGGCGCTTCGTGCATAGCCTGTACACGTTCGAAAAGCTCTTCGATGCGCTGCGCAGCGGCGCCGATGCGGACGGCTACACGCTCGGCATCGCGCCGCACAGCCTGCGCGCGGTGACGCCCGAGGAGCTCGAGAAACTGCTGCGCTTCGCGCCGGTCGACGTGCCGGTCCACATCCATGCGGCCGAGCAGACCCGCGAAGTCGACGAATGCTTTGCATGGAGCGGATTGCGTCCCGTCGAGTGGCTGCTCGCGCACGCGAACGTCGACGCGCGTTGGTGCCTCGTGCATGCGACGCACATGGTCGACCGCGAAGTGCTGGCGCTCGCGCGCAGCGCTGCAGTCGCCGGCCTCGAGCCTTCGACCGAGGCCGATCTGGGCGACGGCGTCTTCAGCGGCGAGGCGTACCTGCAGGCTGGCGGACGCTTCGGCGTCGGCACCGACTCGAACACGATGATCGACCCGTTCGGCGAGGTGCGACAACTCGAGTGGGCGCAACGGCTTCGGGTTCGGCGACGGAACGTTCTTACGGGCGAGACGCGCGAGCCCGTGGGTCGCACGCTGTGGGAAAGGGCGGCGCGCGGCGGCGCGCAAGCGCTGGCACAACCGGTAGGCGTGCTGGCGTCCGGATCGCGCGCAGACCTGATCGTGCTCGACGTCGACGAACCCGCGCTCGCCGAGCAATCCGTCGAGCACGTGCTCGACGCGGCGATTTTCGGGCCGTGTCGCAGGCCCGTGCGCGACGTGATGTGCGGCGGCCGCTTTATCGTTCGCGAAGGCCACCATCCGCGCGAGCAGGACGTGCTGCGTCGCTACCGCGCAGCGCTGGCGCGGATCGACATCGGTGCCGCGACGCCGTGAGGTGCGATCGGTGAGGTTCGACGCGCTCCTCACGCATGTTCGACTCGCGACGATGCGCGAGGCGCGCGGCTACGCATCGATCGACGATGGCGCGATCGGCATTCGCGAGGGCCTCATCGGCTGGATCGGCGGGCGCGACCAAATGCCGCGAGACGCGCATGCGACGACGATGATCGATGGCGGCGGTCGCTGGGTAACTCCGGGCCTCGTCGATTGCCATACCCATCTGGTCTATGCCGGCAACCGGGCGAACGAATTCGAGCAGCGGCTCGAGGGTGCCACGTACGCGGAAATCGCCGCGGCCGGCGGTGGCATCCGGTCGACTGTCGCGGCGACACGCGAGGCCAGCGCGGAGTCGCTCGCCATCGCCAGTGCTGCCCGCCTCGATGCGATGGCGAAGCAGGGCGTGACGACGGTCGAGATCAAATCGGGCTACGGACTCGATACGCCGAACGAGCTCAAGCAATTGCGCGTTGCCCGCAGGCTCGGCGTGACCTGCGACGTCGCCGTGCGCACGACGCTGCTTGCAGCACACGCATTGCCGCCCGAGTTCGCCGACCGCCCCGATGCATACATCGATTACGTCTGCCACGACACGATCCCTGCCGCCGCACGCGAAGGCGTCGCCGACGCGGTCGATGCGTTCTGCGAAACGATCGGGTTTAGCGTTGCGCAGACGCGCCGCGTGTTCGAGGCTGCGCACGCGCACGGCCTGCCGGTCAAGCTGCACGCGGACCAGCTTTCCGATGGCAGCGGGGCGGCGCTCGCCGCGTCGTTCGATGCGCTCTCCGCCGATCACCTTGAATTCACCAGCGAAGCCGGCGTCGTCGCACTGGCCGGCGCGGCGACGGTGGCGGTTCTGCTGCCGGGCGCTTTCTACGCGCTGCGCGAGACGCGAATGCCGCCGATCGCGGCATTGCGCGCGCACGGCGTGCCGATCGCGATCTCGACCGACTGCAACCCGGGAACATCACCTGCGACGTCGCTGCCGCTGATGCTGAACATGGCGTGCACGCTGTTTCGGCTGACGCCGAGCGAGGCGCTCGCAGGCGTCACGCGTCACGCGGCGCGTGCGCTGGGTTATTCCGATCGCGGGACGCTCGATGTCGGCCAGCGCGCCGACGTCGCGGTCTGGGACATCGACGAACCGGCAGAGCTCGCTTACCGGATCGGCGGCGAAGCCTGTGCGGCCGTGATCCGTGAGGGTCGCATCGTGCGGGGATCGCTCGAATGCTCCTCTGGCAATTGACCCGCGGCGATTCACCGTTGCTCGTGAGCGTTCCTCACGCCGGCCGGCATATTCCCGACGCCATCGCCTTGCGCATGACCGCGCGGGCGCTCGACGTGCCCGATACTGACTGGCATGTCGACGAACTGTACGCGTTCGTGCCGTCGACCGGCGCAACGCTCGTCGTCGCGACGCATTCACGCTACGTCGTAGATCTGAATCGCGATCCTTCGGGTGCCGCGCTTTATCCGGGCGCGGACAATACCGAGCTGTGCCCGACGCGAACCTTCGACAACACGCCGATCTATGCCGCGGCAGAGGAACCTTCGCAATCTGAAATCGTTGCGCGGCGCGCGACCTACTTCGATCCGTATCACGCTCTCCTCGCCGACGAAATTCTCCGCCTTCGCGCGCGCCATGGCTACGCGATCGTGCTCGATGGCCACTCGATCGCGACCGAAGTGCCGCGGTTTTTCGAAGGCAAATTGCCCGCCCTCAATGTCGGCACCGCCGACGGCGTGGCTTGCGACGCGCAGGTGGAGCGCATCGCGTCGGACATCGCGGCGAGCGCACGCGAATTCACGCATGTCGTGAACGGACGTTTCAAGGGAGGCTACATCACGCGATCGTGCGGCAGGCCGCAGCAGAACGTGCACGCGTTGCAACTCGAAACGGCGCAGAGTTGCTACATGGACGAGGCGCAGCCGGCAGCGTTCGACGCGGACAGGGCGGCGCGACTCGGACGCGTGCTCGAACGGCTGGTCGTTGCACTGGCCGAATGGCGACCGCGATGATCCGGGTCTATGTCGCGCGACAACGGTTCGACGCGTATCTCGTCGCCGATCGCCTGAACCAGGCCGGGATCCGCGCGCACGTCTTCAACGAGCACATGTCGAGCATCGTCGGCGACGTCCCGCCTGACGTGGCGCAGCCGCAGGTGTGGATTGCCGACGACGACGACGAACCGCGGGCACGTGAGCTCCTGCGGGCGATGGAAGCCGACGCGCGTCGGACGACACCGCTCTATTGCGGCAAGTGCGGTGAACAGTCGCCGGGCAGCTTCGAGCTGTGCTGGAACTGCGGTCACGCGCTGGTCTGAGCGCGGCGGGCGCCCCTTTCTCGAACAATCCGTAGCCGACAACGTGTTCACGGGTTGCGCCGAGGAAACGGCGCAACAACGGGCGTCGCCCTGCGTCGCACGCGACGAATGGCCATCGTGTCGCGCTATGCCGCTGTCATAATCAACCCGAACGCCGCGTCATGCCCGACGCGCGCGGCACGAACAACGGAGCGCGGATGAAACGAGTTCTGATCCTGGCAGCGCTGGCGGTGGCCGGACATGCGGCCGCCGGCGACGTAGGCGTGTCCGTCAGCGTTGGACAGCCCGGGTTCTACGGGCGAATCGACGTTGGCAACCTGCCGCCGCCTGAGCTGGTGTATGCACAGCCGATCGTCGTCGAGCGGGCACCCGGCGTGGTGCGGCAACCGCTCTATCTGCGCGTGCCGCCGGGGCATGCCAAACATTGGAACAAGCATTGCCGTCGCTACGATGCATGTGGCTACCCGGTCTACTTCGTCCAGGATCGCTGGTACAACGACGTGTACGTGCCGCGTCACCGGCGCACCGGTCACGCGTTCGTGGCGACGCCGGACGTCGCGGTCACGGCGCCGCCGGTTGCGTACCGCGTCGTGCCCGCCGGGCGGTACTTCGTCGTTCCGGTGATGTCCGTGCGCGCGGTCGTCGGTCCGCCGGAGCAGCGTTGCTGGGTCGAGCGACAACACGTCGTCGACGAACGCAGCGATTCGCCGAACGTTCCCGGCGCGATCGCCGGCGCGGTCATCGGTGGCGTGCTCGGTCATCAGATCGGCGGCGGACGCGGCAAGGACCTTGCGACCGTCGGGGGTGCCGTCGCCGGCGCCGCGGTCGGCGCTAACGTCGGACGGGGCGGCACGCAGGTTTACAGCCAGGACGTGCAGCGATGCAGAACGTCCGCTGGCCGCGCGCGACCCGAATACTGGGATGTGACGTATCGCTTCCGCGGCATGCTGCATCGCGCGCAACTCGCCGCGCCGCCCGGGCGCACGATCACCGTCGACGCGAACGGCGAGCCACGCGCATAAGTCTTTCGCTGGCACCGGCGAAGACTGGCGGCCTTTCGGGGCCGCCTTTTTTTCGACTTTGGGGTCGGAGCAACAAGTCGACTTATTGCTCTGACCCCAAAGTCCCGTCGAGCAACGCGCGGGCGCGCGCTGTTTCCGGTGCGGGCGCCGCAGCTTCATCGACATCGGCCGGAAGCGCTGCGCGTCGTCGCAGGATTCGGAGCCAGATCACGATGCCCGCAGCGAGCAGCAGGAACGGTCCCAGCCACAGCGCGTACGTCGTCGGCTTGACCGGCGGGTTGTACAAGACGAAATCACCATAACGCGCGACGAGGTACGCCCGGATGTCGTCGTCGCTCTTGCCGGCGACGGCGAGCGAACGCACCTCCTTGCGCAGGTCTTCGGCGAGCGGTGCGTTGCTTTCGGCGAGCGTCTGGTTCTGGCACACGAGGCAGCGCAGCTCGTTCTCGAGCGTCTTCAGGCGCGCGTCGAGGGCATTGTCGGCGCGGCCATCGACCACGACGAGCGCAAACACGATCCACGCGATCGTTGCCACCATCGTCTTCATCGGTGCCGCTCGCCTGACGAACGCAGCGTGTCGTTGCGCCGCGCGTTCACGATTGCTGCAGTTCGCGTACGAGCGGAAGAATCGTCTGCTTCAACGCGTCCGCGGTCAGCGGACCGATCTGCTTGTAGCGAATGACCCCAGCCTTGTCGATGACGAACGTCTCGGGGACGCCATAGACGCCGAAGTCGATGCCGACGCGCCCGTCGAAATCGACGATCGAAAGGCGATACGGATCGCCGTTCGCCTTCAGCCACGCGAGGCCATCCGCTGGCTTGTCCTTGTAGGCGAGCCCGATCACCGGGACGATGTTCGCCTTGGACAGATCAACGAGCAACGGGTGTTCAACGCGGCACGACACGCACCACGACGCCCACACGTTCAGGAGCCAAACCTGGCCGCGCATGTCGGCGGTCGTCAGCGTGCGCTCCGGCTGATGCAGCTGCGCGAGCGTGAACTGCGGCGCGGGCTTGCCGATCAGCGGCGACGGCACTTCGCGCGGATCGCGAAACAGGCCGACGAACAAAAACCCGAGCAGCACGACGAAAATGCCGAGCGGCAATGACCAGCGCAGGGTGCGCATTGGCGCACTGCGTCGAGGTTCGGTCACGCTGCCCTCACCGACGTGACGGCACTCGCCGCCTTCGCGCGTACGGCGAATCGATACCGGCGATCGGATACGGCCACGAGTCCGCCAAGGGCCATCAGCAGGCAGCCGCCCCAAATCCAGTCGACGAAGGGCTTCACGTAGATGCGCACGCCCCATGCGCCGGTCGCGCCATCGGCCGTCACCGGTTCGCCGAGCGACACATAGCGATCGCCGACGAAGCGGGTCTCGATGTCGGCTTCGGTCATCACCTGGCCCGACGCCCGATACGCGCGCTTCTGCGGGTGCAGCGTCGCGACGGTCTTGCCATTGCGCGAAACGTCGATCGTGGCAACCGTCGCGTCGTAGTTCGGCCCGGGACGCGGTGCAACGCCGCGAAATGTGTACGTGTCGCCGGCGACGTCGACGCTCTCACCGACGTCCAACCGGACATCGCGCTCGATCTCGTAGCCTTTGACGAGAGTCACGCCGGCAATGAAAGCCGCCACGCCAAGGTGAGCGATCAGCATGCCGTACCACGCGGCGGCGTTCGCACGCAGCTTGTCGAGCAGACTTCGCTGCGGCGCACTGCGCAGTCGCTGGAACAGCGCGGTCGCCGTTGCGGCAACGATCCACGCAGCCAACAGCAATCCCAGCGCGACGAGCGGCTTCCACGGCCCGAACAAGAATGGCAACAGCATCCCTGATGCAAGGGCCACGTATACCGCCCATTGCAGCCGAGTCCACAGATCGGGCAGCCCTGCCCGGCGCCATGCCGCGATCGGACCCACGCCGAGCAGAAAGACGAGCGGCGCCATCAGCGGGTAGAACACCGCGTCGAAATACGGCGGACCGACCGAGATCTTGCCGAGCCCGAGCGCGTCGATGACGAGCGGATAGAGCGTCCCGAGCAGCACGCTCGCCATCGCGATGACGAGCAGGATGTTGTTGCCGAGAAGCATCGATTCGCGCGAAACCGCCGCGAAACCGCCGCCGGCGCCGACCTCGCCGGCGCGAACCGCATACAGCGCGAGCGAACCGCCGATCACGATCGCAAGGAATGCGAGGATGAAAATGCCGCGCGCGGGATCCGTCGCGAACGCGTGCACGGACGTGAGCACGCCCGAGCGCACGAGGAACGTGCCGACCAGCGACAGCGAAAACGCGATGATCGCGAGCAGAACGGTCCAGCTTCGGAACGTGCCGCGCTTTTCGGTCACGGCGAGCGAATGAATGAGCGCCGTGCCCACGAGCCATGGCATGAACGACGCGTTCTCGACCGGATCCCAGAACCACCAGCCGCCCCAGCCGAGTTCGTAATACGCCCAGGCGCTGCCCATCAGGATGCCGACGGTAAGGAACGACCACGCGACCGTGGTCCACGGCCGCGACCAGCGTGCCCACGCGGCGTCGAGTCGTCCGCCGATCAGCGCCGCGATCGCGAACGCGAACGCCACCGAAAAGCCGACGTAACCCATGTACAGCATCGGCGGGTGAACGACCATCCCGGGATCCTGCAGCAACGGGTTGAGGTCGCTGCCCTCGGGCGCCGGCGGCGACAGGCGCGCGAAGGGATCCGACGTCGCGAGCAGGAACAGCAGGAAACCGACGGCGACGAGACCCATCACCGCAAGCACGCGAGCTTGCAGCGTGATCGGCAGGTGACGCGAAAAGAACGTGACCGCCGCACCCCAGCCGGCAAGCATCAGCGACCACAACAGCAGCGAGCCTTCGTGCGATCCCCACGTCGCGGCGAACCGATAATGCGGCGGTAACTGCGAGTTCGAGTGCTGCGCCACGTTCTCGACGGAGAAATCGCTCGTGACGAACGCGTACGCGAGGCAACCGAAGGCAACGGCGACGAGCGCGAACTGTGCTCGCGCCGCGGGAACCGCGACCGACATCAGCGCGGCATCGCGGCGGGCCGCCCCGAGCATCGGCACGACACCCTGCACGAGCGCGACCAGCAGCGCGACGATCAGCGCGAAATGGCCGATCTCGGGAATCATTGCGGCACCCTCCGTGGACATCCGGTGCGATGGAGACACCTTGGAGCCGGTCGTTGCGAATCGCGCCGCGCCGCGCCCTTCGGGCCTCGGCTCGGCATCGCGTTGTCCGTCGCGTTCATCGCTTCTCCTGCAGGCTCGGCAGCGTCATCGCCGACTTGCGGTGCGCCTGGTCGATCGCTTCCTTGGCTTCCGGCGGCATGTAGTTCTCGTCGTGCTTCGCCAACACTTCGGTGGCATGAAACGACCCATCGGGTCCGAGCTTGCCCTGTGCGACGACGCCCTTGCCTTCCTTGAACAGATCGGGGAGGAGACCGGTATACGTCACCGGAATCGACTGCGCCGTGTCGGTCACGCGGAACTGTACGGTCAGCGAGTTCGTGTCGCGCTTCAGGCTGCCCGGTTCGACCAGGCCACCGATCCGAAACGCGCGCACCTGTGGCGCTTCCTTCGCCACGACCTGCGACGGCGTGAAGAAGAACACGAGGTTCGACTGAAAGGCGTTCAGCACGAGCGCGACGGCGACGGCGAGTGCAAGCAATCCCGCGCCGATCCACGCAAAACGGCGATGCCGCGCTTTCATCGGTGGCCCCGCGCGCCGATCATCGAGGGGTGCATGGCATCGGCGGACATGCGCAATTCATCGAACGCGCGCTTCCGCCGCGCGCGAACCGCGGCGACCTCGGCGATGACGGCGAGCGCCACCGCGCCGTACGACATCCAGACGTACCACGCATAGCCCCCCATCGCGAAAAACTCGGTCATCGCTCAACTCGCGCGGTGTCGGAGGTGTAACTTTTCCCCGATGCCTCGAAACCGTTCATTCGCTTGCGAATAATTACACCTCCGACACCGGATCATTGCGGCGACGCGATCAGCGATTCGAGCCAGCTCGCGCCGCGCTCGCGCTCGACGATTATCGCCTGCACGCGGGCGAGTGAAACGGCGATCGTGTAGGACCACGCCGCCGCCGTCATCACCAGGATGCCGGCGACCATCGTCATCGCCATTTTCGGCGCGACCGTCAGGCTGATTGACGAGCCCTGGTGCAATGTGTTCCACCATTGCACCGAAAAGTAGATGATCGGCACGTTGATCGCCCCGACCAGCGCCAGCAGTGCGCATGCGCGATCGGCGCGTCGCGGATCCTCGATCGCATTGCGCAGCGCGATGACGCCGAGATACAGGAACAGCAGGATCAGCGTCGACGTCATCCGTGCGTCCCACGCCCAGTACGTGCCCCATGTCGGCCGGCCCCAGAACGCGCCGGTCCACAGCGCGAGCGCCGCCATAAGCGCACCCGTCGGCGCGAGCGCCTGCGCCATCATCGCGGACAGGCGCGTGTTGAAGGCGAGGGCGAACGCGCTCCATCCCGCCATGACGAGGTAAATGAACATCGCCATCCACGCGGCCGGAACGTGCAGGTAAATGATTCGGTACGCGTCGCCCTGCGTCGCGTCCGTCGGCGCGATGACGAGCGCAATGAACAGACCGACGCCGGCCAGCAGCGCAGCCAGCACGCTGCACGCGTACGACACGCTTCCCGCGAGCGGGTAGAACGAAACCGGCGACGAGAAGCGGTACCAGTTGATCAGCATCGAAGGACGGGCAATTTTAACCTGCGGCCACTCCGGTCCCGCAGGGCCCATGGCGGTTGGACGTCGCGGGACCCTGCTTGCACATCGCGAAAGGCGAGCGTGCAAGGAATCGGCGAGAAAGTCGTTGCGCGAGCGCAAGAAAGCGTCGGATCATTCGGGGTTCACCCCATGCCGACCCTCGAGGCGATGAGCACCCCCGAAACCGGCGAGCGCTGCGAGCACTTCGCGTCGGTCGACGATCCTGCCCCCGCGACGAAGGGTTGCGACGAATGCACGGCGCTCGGGGAAAAGTGGGTCGCGCTCCGCGTCTGCCTGTCGTGCGGTCACGTCGGTTGTTGCGAGGACTCTCCGCACGCCCACGCGCTGGCGCATTTCGCCGCCACCGCGCACCCGATCATCCGTCCGCTCCGTCGCACCGAACGCTGGACGTGGTGCTACGTGCACCATCGCTACTACGCCGCGCTGCCAGGGGCCGGGGGCATTTCGGGCGACGACGCGTCGCGCGTCGCCCGGTGGATCGGGCGCTGGCTCGGTCGCCGGGGGCGGTAATTCGGCGGGTGTCCCGAAGCGCGTCCGCCGGACGCCGCGGCCTTTGCGTGTCGATCAACGAGGCTTGACGAAGCGGAGCACGAACTTGTCGGTCGGCACTTTCGGTTGCCCCGACGCATCGTCCCGCGCATCGGCCGGGTTGCGCAGGAAGTCGCCTTCCGCGTCGAGCAAGAAGCCGGCTTTGCCCACCTCGTCGCGCACGACGGCCTCGTCGATCCGATGCAGCGTCCGGCCTTCGGTGATGCCGGTTCCGGGCCTTCCCGAATGATCGACGATCACGTAGCGCCCGCCCGGTTT
>DASSEA010000188.1:0-4271 GCA_035696805.1 Casimicrobiaceae bacterium | reverse complement strand
CGCACCGTAGTCGCCGCGATGACGCTCGCGATCGTGCTCGTCGCGCGCGACCGCACGCTCGGGGCGAGCCGCCTTGGATTCGCCGTCAACGGCGCGATTCTCGCGGTGCACTGGGTCGCGTTCTTCGAAGCCGTCCAGGTCGCCTCCGTCGCCGTGGCGCTGCTCGGTTATGCGACGTTCCCGCTGTTCGTGCTGGTGTTGGAGCGACGGCGTGCGACACGTCCTGCGTCGGGCGCCGACACCGCGGTGGCCGTACTGACGGCTGCAGGGCTCGTCGTCCTGGCGCCGAATTTCAGCTGGTCGAGCGACGCATTCCGCGGGCTTGCACTCGGCGTGGCGTCCGGATTCACGTTCGCGTGGCTTTCAGTGCGCAGCATGCGGTTGGTCGCGTCGGTTTCCGCCACGCGCATTGCGTTCTGGCAGAACGCGTTCGCGGCGGCGTGCCTCGCGCCGGTGGTCGTGCTCGCTCCGCCGTTGCCCGCCTGGCCGACGCCCGCCGACTGGGTGCTGATCGTCGTGCTCGGCGTCGTCTGCACCGGCCTCGCGCACACGCTGTTCATCGCGAGCATGCAACGCGTGTCCGCGCACACGGCGAGCATCGTCGCCGCGCTCGAGCCGGTGTACGGCATCCTGCTCGCCATCATGCTGCTGCGCGAACTGCCGGACGTGCGCACGCTGCTCGGCGGCGCGCTGATCGTCGCGGCCGCGCTGATCGCATCACGCCGGGGCGCGTGATACGCTCGCCCGCGATGGACATCGGCATCGTCGGCCTCGGTCGGATGGGCGGCAACATGGCGCGGCGCCTCGTGCGATCGGGCGTGCGCGTCGTCGGTTTCGATCCCGATGCGGCAATGCGCAAGGCACTGGCGGCCGACGCGATCACGCTCGTCGAATCGCTGCAGCAACTGGTGGCTTCGCTGCCGGCGCCGCGCATCGTGTGGATGATGGTTCCCGCAGGCGACGCGACCGAAAGCGCCCTCGCATCGCTCGCCGGGCTGACGGCGCCGGGCGACCTGCTCGTCGATGGCGGCAACGCCAACTACAAGGATTCGCAACGCCGCGCGAAGGCGCTTGGCGGACGCGGCATCCTGTTCGCCGATTGCGGTGTGTCCGGTGGCATCCACGGTCTCAACGACGGCTATGCGCTGATGTTCGGCGCCGATGCGGCTGCCGCGGCGATGCTGACGCCGTACGCGAAGGTTCTTGCACCGTCTCCCGAGCGTGGATGGCTGCACTGCGGCCCTGTCGGCGCCGGACATTTCGTCAAGATGATTCACAACGGCATCGAATACGGAATGATGCAGGCGCTCGCCGAGGGCTTTGCCCTGCTGCACAATCGCAGCGACCTCGCGCTCGACGTTGCCGCGATCGCCGAAACGTGGCGTTACGGCAGCGTCGTGCGGTCCTGGCTGCTCGATCTCACGGCTCGCTTTCTCGCCGACGACCCCGAACTCGCGCACGTTGCACCGCTTGTCGCCGACTCCGGCGAGGGACGCTGGACGGTGCAGGAAGCGGTCGAGCAGGGCATTCCCGCGCCGGTGCTCTCGCTTGCGCTGATGACGCGCTTCGCGAGCCAGGGCCGCGACGATTACGCCGCGCGGATCCTTTCGATGATGCGCAAGGGCTTCGGCGGTCACGCGGTCGCCTCGGACCCCGGGATTCCTTCGTCCCACGCATGATCGTCGTGGTGATGGGCGTGTCCGGCAGCGGCAAATCGACGGTCGGATCCGCGCTCGCCGAGGCGCTCGCCTGTCCGTTCATCGAAGGCGACGACCTGCATCCACCGGCGAACGTCGCGAAGATGGCGCAGGGCGTGGCGCTGACCGACGACGATCGCTGGCCGTGGCTCGAGCGCATTGCCGAGCGCTTGCGCGACGCAACGGCCGCCGGCGGCGATGTCGTGCTCGCGTGCTCGGCGTTGAAAGCGAGCTACCGCGAGCGCCTCGCGAGCGCGGGTCCATGCCGCTTCGTTCATCTGACCGGTGAACAGACGGCGATCGCCGCGCGGCTCGCGCTGCGACGGCATCGCTACATGCCCGCAAGCCTCCTTGCGAGTCAGTTCGCGACGCTCGAGCCGCCGGCCGACGCCATCGTCGTCGACATCGACGCCGACGTCGCGACACAGGTACGGCAGATCGTCGCGGCGCTCGGGCGCGGGGACGCATGAAGCGCCCCACGCGCTATCGCAGCGCAACCGCCGTCACGCATCTCGGGCGCGATCCGCGCCGCCATCTCGGCGCCATCAACACGCCGGTCTTTCGTGCGTCGACGATCCTGCTGCCGACGGTCGCCGACGTAGAGCGCGCGTCGCGCGGCGCATACGACGGCGTCACGTACGGCTTGCATGGATTGCCGACGGTCACCGATTTTCAACGCGCGATCGCAGAACTCGAGGGTGGGCACGCGGCGCTTGCCGTGCCCTCGGGGCTGACGGCCACGACGCTGCCGCTGCTCGCACTCCTGCAACCGGGCGATCACGTGCTCGTGACCGACGCGGTGTACGGCCCGACGCGTCGCTTCTGTGACAACCATCTGAGACGACTCGGCGTCGCCGTCGAATACTACGATCCGCTGGCGGGTGCGGACATCGCACGATCGCTGCGTCCTGCGACGAAAATCGTGTTCTGCGAATCGCCGGGCTCGCTGACGTTCGAAGTGCAGGACGTTGCGGCGATCGTCGGTGCCGCGCACGCGCACGGGGCGAAGGTGATCCTCGACAACACGTGGGCGACGCCGCTCGGGTTTCGCGCGTTCGACCATGGCGTCGACGTTTCCGTGCATGCGGCGACCAAATACATCGGCGGTCACTCGGACCTGCTGCTCGGCGTCATCGTGGTGGACGCGCCGACGTTTCCCGCGCTGCACCGGCTATGGACCGACATGGGCGTGACGGCGTCGCCCGATGACTGTTTTCTCGGGTTGCGCGGGCTGCGAACGCTCGACGTGCGCTTGCAGCGGCACGAGGCGAATGCGATCGCTGTTGCGACATGGCTCGCGCAACGACCGGAAGTGCGCGAGGTGCTCTATCCGGCATTGCCCGGGGATCGCGGCCACGCGCTGTGGAAGCGCGATTTTCTCCGCGCGTCGGGATTGTTCGGCGCCGTGCTGCAGCCGGTCGACGGCGTTGCACTCGCGCGCATGCTCGACGGCATGCGCCTGTTCGGCATGGGCTGGAGCTGGGGCGGCTACGAGAGCCTGATGCTGCCGACGTGGCCCGAGCGTTCACGCACCGCGACCGCCTGCGCGTTTCCAGGTCCGACCCTGCGCCTGCATATCGGCCTCGAAGATCCGGCGGACCTGATCGCCGATCTGGAGCAGGGCTTCGCGCGCCTGCGCGGCGACGCTTCGCCGTGAGCGCTACAGCGAATTGATCGCGTGACCGCCGTCGACCACGATCGTCGCACCCGTCATGTACGAGCCGGCGTCGGAGGCGAGCAGCAGCAACGCGCCGTCGAGTTCGCCGGGCGTTCCAATGCGCCGCTGCGGAATGCGCTTGATCATCGCAGCGCCGGCATCGCTTGCGAAGAAGTCACGGTTGATCGACGTTTCGACGTAGCCCGGCGCCAGCGCGTTCACGCGAATGCGATGCCGCGCGAGTTCGAGCGCCATCGCCTTGGTCAGATGCAGAACGGCCGCTTTCGATGCCGCATACGCCGGCACCTGCGCCGTGACGCGCAACCCGAGGACCGATGCGATGTTGATGATGCTGCCGCCGCGCGCATGCTGCACCATGTGCCGCGCTGCAGCCTGGGCGACGCGCCACGCACCGTCGAGGTTGACGCCGATCACCTGTCGCCAATCGTCCTCGGTCTGATCCACGAGCGGCTTGGTCACCGCGACGCCCGCATTGTTCACGACGACGGTGATCGGGCCGAGCGCAGTGTGGGCGGCATCGAACGCCGCCGATACGCTCGCAGCGTCGGTGACGTCGAGCGTGATGCATGCGACGTGGCCACCCGTCGCGTGAATCGCGTCGCGCACGGGCTCAAGCGATTCAACGCGTCGAGCGGCAATGGCGACGCGCGCGCCAGCGGCCGCGAGCGTCTGTGCGAAATGCCGGCCGAGGCCGCCGTTTGCGCCGGTGACGAGCGCGTTATGACCGTGCAGCGTAAGTTCCATCCGCCGTCTCCGTTTCAGGAACCGCGCTGCGACGCGGGCGGGCCTGGTACCGGCCGCAACGCCTTGGGATTGGAGATCGCGACCCACGCGCGCGTCGTTTCGAGCAACACCGCGGAAAGCGCATCGGCGTGCGACGGGGCGTCGAACCGGCC
>DASSEA010000187.1:0-12069 GCA_035696805.1 Casimicrobiaceae bacterium | reverse complement strand
CTACATCGCCGTCTGCCTGCTGGCCGGCTACGGTTGGCTCGCCGTCGGCGCGCTGACGATGCTGGTCGGCGGCTTCGCACCCGGGACGCGCAGTTACGATGCCGCGCTGCACGCGCTCGCGCTGGGCTTCGTGTTCTCGATGGTGTTCGGGCACGCGCCGATCATCTTTCCCGCGGTGTTGCGCGTTGCCGTTCCCTATCATCCGGCGTTCTATGTCCCGCTCGGGTTGCTGCACGGCTCGCTCGCGGTGCGGCTCATCGGCGACGCGAGCGGAAGCTTCGACTGGACGCGCGCCGGTGGCGCGCTGAACGCCGCCGCGCTGGCGGCGTTCATCATTGGAACCGTCACGGCGGTCCTCCACGCGCGCCGCAGCGAGCCGGCGCGCGCGGAACCGTCCTGACGCGACGAGGAGCCAGCGTCATCCGAGCGGCTTCCAGCCGGCGTGGTTGAAGTAGCGGCCGTATGCATTCGCCGCCGTCACGACACGGTGCGCGCCTTCCGCGCGCTCGCCGGGCGTCTTGCCCTGCATGACGTCGGCGCCCGCGACGAGATCCGCGACGATCAAGTGCAGCATCGCGTCGGCCGCCGGCGGCAGCTTGCACTCGGCCACGATCGCGGCGACCTTGGCTTCGACTTCGGCGCCGAGCGCCTGGTATTCGGCCGGTGCGAGCGTGCCCGCATGAACGGCGGCGAGCTTCGGTTCCATCAGGGCGCGCAGTTCGCTCATTCGCAGTCGTAGCGGCGCATCGGTCGTCCAGCGCTTGCCATGATCGAGGGCAAGCGCCGTCGGTGCGCCGGCGGCGTGCGAATGGGCATCCGCCGCCACCGCGACGGGAACGGTCGCGCCAGTCACGGCGGTGATGATGACGGCGGCAATCAGCGTGCGGTACGGTTTCATGCGGTCTCTCCTCGAGGTTGAAGGCGGTGCGGTTGCAAATATCCGCCACCATCCATAAGATAGTAACTGAATACTTACTTTCAAGGGGCGACATGCGGAAACGGCAGTCGGTTGCTGGGCGGCGCCCGCGGCGAACGTCCGAGGTGCGGCAGGCCGAGATCGTCGCCGCGGTGCTCGAGCTCGCCCGCGATCGCGGCCCCGACGCGATCACGACGCAGGCGATCGCCGAGCGCATCGGCGTCACGCAGGGGGCCGTGTTTCGCCACTTCCCGCACAAGGAGGCGATCTGGCTCGCGGTGTTCGGCTGGGTGCGCGCGTCGCTCGATCGCGTGCTGGAGGAGGCGGTCGACGCGACGCGGCCTCCGCTCGCGAACCTCGAGCGCGCCTTTTGCGCGCACGTCGCGCTCGTCGCTGCGTACCCCGGTTTGCCGCGAATCCTTTACCACGAGCTGCAGGGATCGCCTACGTCGCAGGTCCGCGTGGCGGTCCGCAACGCGGTCGGCGGCTATCGGCGCGGCCTCGCGCGCCTGTTCGAGCAGGCGAAAGACGCCGGCGAAGTCGCAGCGGACCTCGACACGGCGCTCGCGACACTGCTCTTCATCGGCGCGGTCCAGGGACTCGCGATCCAGGCCGCGCTCTCGGGGCGCGCCATGACGGTGCGGGTCGCGTCCGCGACTTTCGCGCTGCTCGCCGACGGCTACCGGGGCACGCCGGCGCGAGGGCGGGCTTGACACCGCGAGCCGCATATTAGAAATTGCTAATGTTGCGACCGGCCGGCCGGTGCCCGTCGCGGTCCACTTGAACGCGGATTCCGTCAACTCCAGGATCTCTCCATGAATTTCGACAAGGAACTCGATGCGCGCGGACTCAATTGCCCGTTGCCCATCCTGAAGGCGAAGAAAACGCTGTCCGACATGACGAGCGGACAGATCCTGCGAATCGTCGCGACCGACCCCGGTTCGGTCAAGGATTTCCAGGCGTTCTCCAAGCAGACCGGAAATGCACTGCTCGATCAATCCGCGACGGAGAACGAGTTCACGTTCTTCCTTCGGAAGAAGTAAGGCGCGGGCCATCCCGGCCCGTCTGCGCATGCGGCACGACGGCACAGAAGCGAACGCCCGGCGGCGCCGGGCACACAGCGCGTCGCGAAAAGGTCGCCCCGCGGTTTTCGTCGCACATGACATCTACCGGCATGCGGCGTACGGCAAGTTGCACCCGCTCGCCATCGCCCGGGTGGAAGCGGTCGTCGATCTTTGCTCGGCGCTCGGTTGGCTTCCGCGCAGCGAGTACTGCGAAAGTCCGTGCGCCACTTCTGCGCAGTTGCGCTGGTTCCACGACGCCGATTACATCCGCGCACTCCGCGACGCGTCCGCTACCGGCAGCGTCGATGTCGATACGCGGCGACGCTATGGCATCGGGACGATGGAGAACCCGCTGTTCCCCGGCGTGTTCGAGCGCGCGTCGACGAGCATCGGCGGCTCGATCCGGGCCGCCGAACTCGCACTCGAAGGAAAGATAGCGTTCCACCCGGCGGGCGGTACGCATCACGGGCGGCCGGATCGTGCAAGCGGCTTTTGTTACTTCAACGACCCGGTCTTCGCGATCCTGCGCCTCTTGCAGGGTGGACTCGCGCGGATCCTCTACGTCGATCTCGATGCGCATCACGGCGATGGCGTCCAGGATGCGTTCGCGAACGAGTCACGCGTCCATACGATCTCGATCCACGAGTCCGGCCGATGGCCGCATACCGGCGCGGTCACCGACATCGGGACAGGACGTGCGTGCAATGTGCCGGTGCCGTCGAATTTCCACGATGCGGAGCTTGCACTGCTGGTTGACTCGATCGTGCTGCCGCTCGCAGCTCGTGTCGAGCCCGACGCGGTCGTGGTCACCTGCGGCGGCGACGCACTCGCCGGTGATCCGCTGACCTCGATGGCACTCTCCAACGTCGCGTTGTGGGACACCGTTCTGCGGCTCGCTGCGTGCGCACCCGCGGTCGTCGTGCTCGGTGGCGGCGGTTACAACCCGTGGACGCTGACGCGCTATTGGGCCGGACTGTGGGGGCGCCTGTCCGGACGAACGATCCCGGCGCTGCTGAACGAGCCCGCGAAGCAAGTGCTGCAACGTTTGCGTTGCGATCTGATCGACGACGAGGACGTGCGACCTGAATGGCTCTGCTGCCTGGCGGACGTGCCCGCTGCAAAGCCCGTGCGATCGGCCGTAAGATCGCTCTGCGCGCAGTTGCTCGCCCAGACCGGTATCGAGGGTGCGCGCGTGAGACGCTCGACCATCGTGGGCTAGACGTGCGGGAGCCGGAGCCGAATCGGGGCGCGCGCGTTGCGGGCAAGCGCGCGATGATTGCAGGTGGGAGAAGGTGATGGGCTGGCTCGAAACCTTTGCGTCGATCGACGCGCTCGAGGACGCGCCACTCGATGCGGCGCTGATCGCTGACTGCGAGCGCGCGCGGGGGGCCGTCGTCGGACGGGCCATCCGTTTCTCGACGCCGACGTTCAAGGCCTACTCAAGCTGCGAATTGAACGGCTGCGGAAAGCACGCGTTTCCCGCGTTCTCGGTCACCGCCGGCGGATGCGCGTTGATGTGCGATCACTGCCAGGCCAAGATCCTGGCACCGATGATCCCCGCCACCAGCCCCGAGATGCTCGACCGGAAAGTCCGTGAACTCGTCGCGGCGCAGGATCTGCGCGGATTCCTGCTTTCCGGCGGATCGACGCAACGCAACGAGATCCGCTACGAACGCTTCTATCCGGTGCTCGAGCAGCTGAAGCGCGATTACCCCTATCTCAAGATCGCGATCCATTCGGCGCTGCTCGATGAAGCGCGCGCCCGGCGCATGGAAGCTGCCGGTGTCGACACGGCGATGATGGATGTCATCGGCGCCGACGAGACGATTCGCGATGTCTATCATCTGCAACGCCCGGTGGACGATTTCGAGGCGACGCTCGCGGCGCTGTGCGCAACCTCGATGGAGGTCGTGCCGCACATCGTGATCGGGCTGCATTACGGCCGAATCGTCGGTGAGCCCCGTGCGCTCGACATCGTCGCGCGGCACCGCATTCATTCGCTGGTGCTCGTCGTCGTGATGCCGTTCTACGCGAAGCCCGGCACGTTCGAGACGCCGCGCGCCGAGGACGTCGGTCGCATCTTCGTCGCAGCGCGGCGGCGCTTGCCGCACCAGGAAGTCTTGCTCGGCTGCGCGCGTCCTCCCGGCATGCATCGACGCGTGACCGACGCCTACGCCGTTGCGGCCGGACTCGACGGGATCGCGTTTCCCGCCGATGGCGCGGTCGCGGTTGCGCACGCGATCGGTCGGCCGGCCGTGCAGGAGCACGCCTGCTGCTCGATCAAGACCGGGCGCACGATCGAAATCAACGCCGGACGCACGATCGAGATTCACCGAATCGGCTCCGCCCCATGAGCGAAGGGCGCTCCCGAGCCGCTGCGGTCGACGTGTTGGTCGTCGGTCTCGGGCCGGCGGGTGCCAGTGCGGCGGCGGAGGTCGCGCGCCGCGGTTGCCGCGTGGCCGCGGTCGATCGGCGCCGCGAGCCCGGGCGCCCCGTGCAATGCGCGGAGTTCGTTCCCGCGCTGATCGGCATCGAAGTCGCTGCGCTGGCGCAGTCGGTCCAACAGCGCATCACGTCGATGATCACCGTCATCGAGGCCGGGACGCCCGACGTCCACGAGCCCTTCCCCGGCCAGATGCTGGATCGCGCACGCTTCGACGCCGCGCTCGTCGATCGCGCCATCCACGCCGGCGCCTCGTGCACATTCGGCGTTGCGGTGCGTGAGGTGACCCGCGACGGTCTCGTGCTGCTGTCGGATGGCCGCGCGATCGCGGCGAAGGTCGTCATCGGAGCCGACGGACCGCGCTCGATCGTCGGCGCGACGATAGGGTGCATCAACGCGCGCGTGGTAGAGACGCGCCAGGTCACGGTGACGCTGCGCGCGCCGCACGAAGCGACGGACATTTTTCTCTCGAATGCGATCCCCGGCGGTTACGGGTGGCTGTTTCCGAAAGGGGACCTCGCGAACGTCGGCGCGGGCGTGGTGCCCGGTGCGAAGACGCGACTGAAGCGCATCGTCGACGACCTCCATCGGTCGCTGATCGCCAAGGGTCGCGTGGGCGCCGACGTGCTCGCACTGACCGGTGGTCTCATACCGGTCGGCGGCATGCTGCGGTCGCACGGGATGCTCGGCACGAGCCGCGTGCTGCTGGCTGGAGACGCGGCGGGCCTTTCCAACCCCGTGACCGGCGCCGGCATCGCTGCCGCCGTCTACTCGGGCAAGCTTGCGGGCGAGGCCGCCGCGGCGACGGTGGCCGGGGACGCAGGCGCTGCGGGCGACTACGAGGACGAGCTCCGCGACGTGCTCGGCGGCGCGCTGGCGCGCGCAGTGCGGCGGCGACAGGAGCTGGAGACCGCGGCGCGCGGAGCCGCGCCGAGCCGCGATGCGGTGCGACGCGGGTGGATCGCGTATCCGGAGTATTGGGCGGCCTGAGCGGCCGATCGCGCACAGCAAGGAGATTCGACGATGAGCTGTCACCGACCGGAACCGGCGAGTTCAGCAACGCTGGCAACCGCCGCCGATCACAATGCGTACGCGGTCATGCAGCCGCGGGCACCAACGCTCGCGCCGAGGGAGACGCGCAACGGCGCGCGGGTGATCGCGAACAACGTCGCGCCGCACGGGATCTACCGGCCGAACTACAACATCCTGACGCCGGCCATGCGCTCGCCCGAGTACGTGCAGATGTCGACGGCGGCCGCGATCACGCTCGGGATCATGCAGGGACGGATGTACCGCTGCGAATGCACGCGCTGCCTCAACCTGCTGCTGACCTACCCGGAAGGCTGTCGCGCCAATTGCGCGTATTGCGGACTCGCCCGGCACCGCGAGGCCGAGCGCGACTATGCGGACCGGAACTTCATCCGTGTCGACTGGCCCGCGGTGCCGCTCGAGGAGACGATTGCGATCGTCGCGCGCGACGGCGCGACGAGCCCGTTCCACCGGATGTGCATTTCGATGATCACGCATCCGCGGTCCGACGCGGACACGGTGACGGTGCTGAAGCGCTGGACCGGGAAGATCGATCCGTCCGCGATACCGGTCTCGATCCTCTCCAATCCGACCACGATGACCCGCGAGGACGTCAAGCGCCTGCGCGACCTGGGGGCCGACATCTTCACCGTAGCACTCGATGCCGCGACGCCCGCGCTCTTCGATCGCACGCGCGGCAGGGGCGTGCAGTCGCCCCACACATGGCGCAAGTACTGGGAAATCCTGATGGACGCGCGCGAGATCTTCGGTCCGCAGAAATTCGGCGCGCACATCATCGTCGGCATGGGCGAGACCGAGCATGACGTGCTGTCGCTCGTCCAGCAGCTCGTCGACCTGGGCGGGCACAGCCACATGTTCTGCTTCTTCCCCGAAAAAGGCTCGCTGATGGACCATCTGCCGGCGACGCCCCGCGATCAGTGGCGCAGAGTGCAGTTGGCGCGTTACCTGATCGACTACCGCGGCGTGCGTGTCGACCAGATGACGTTCGACGACGCAGGCCGCGTCAGCGATTTCGGCCTGGCGCCAGCGGAGCTCGACGACGTCATCGACACGGGCATCGCATTCCGCACGTCCGGCTGTCCCGGCAAATTCGCCGACGATATCTCGGCGTGCGATCGCCCCTACGGCGATTCGCCGCCGTCTGACATCGCGAGCTACCCGTTCCAGCCGAACGCCCGCGATCTCGGCAAGCTTCGCCGGCAGCTGCGCATCGTCGAACGCAAGCGGTGACGTGACGACGCCGACGTTTCGCGTGATCGACACCGGCCTGCGCGATGGCCGGCGGCAAATCGCCTTCGATCAGGCGATGATCGACGCGCACATTGCGCGCGAGATCCCCGACTCGATCCGCTTCCTGCGCTTTCCCCCCACTGCGCTGATCGGCCGGCATCAGGCGCTGTCGCGCGAAGTCCGGGTCGATTACTGCACGGCGAACGGCATCGGCATCGTGCGTCGCATCACCGGCGGGGGTGCGATCTATTTCGACGAAGGGCAGCTCGGATGGTCGCTCGTGTTCCACCGCGGAACGCTGCGGATTTCGTCACTCGCCGATCTCGCCCGAGAAATCTGCGAGGCGGCCGCGGCCGGATTGCGCAGGCTCGGCGTCGACGCTCGCTATCGTCCGCGCAACGATATCGAGGTGGACGGGCGGAAGGTCAGCGGCACCGGCGGGTTCTTCGAAGGCGACACGCTGTTCTACCAGGGAACCGTGCTCGTCGACATGGACGCGGCAAGCATGCTCGCGGCGCTCAACGTGCCGGAGGCGAAGCTTGCCAAGCGCGCGCTCGACTCCGCCGCACGACGCGTCGTGACGCTCAAGGAGTTGCTCGGCCGGGCGCCGTCCATCGCGGCGATACAGCACGCGCTGCTCGAAGGCTTCGCCGAACGCCTCGCCATCACGCCGGTGTGGGGAACGATCACCGCGCGCGAGGAGATGCTGGCGGCGAAATACCATGACGACGAGATCGGCACGGAAGCGTTCGTCGCCGCGATCGACGATCCGGCGGCGGATCGCGACGTGCGGACCGGCAGTCACACCGGGGCGGGCGGCACGATCACCGTCCATGTCCGCGTCGAGGGCCCGCGAGACGACCGTCTGCGCGAGGTGCTCATCACCGGGGATTTCTTCATCACGCCACCGCGCGTCATTTTCGATCTCGAGGCGTCGTTGCGCGGTGTCGCGACCGACGACATCGGTGCCGCGGTCGAGCGGTTCTTCACGCGCGCGAGCGTCGGATTGCTGAGCGTTGCGCCGGCTGATTTCACGCGTGCGATCGACGCGGCCATCGCCTCCACCCGCGGGCTGCGGCCCGGTGCCGAAGCCACGATTCCGGTGGAAGCGACGACGTCGCAGCGGTGAAGCTCGTTCACGTCGTTCAGCACACGTCGGCCGAATATCTCGGCCTGATCGAGGACCACCTCGAGGGACGCGGCATTCGCTTCCGCTATCACCGGCCCTTCACCGGCAAGGCCGCGTTGCCGCCCGCCGACGTCATCGCCGACGGGCTCATACTGCTCGGCGGCGGACCGTGGGGCGCGGCCGGCGCGCGCGATCTGCCGACACTCGGAGCGGAAACCGAGCTCGCCCGCGCCTGTCTTGCGCGCGACGTCCCGGTGATCGGTATGGGCCTGGGCGCGCAGATTCTCGCCCTGGCGGCGGGAGGCGGTTCGGAGGCCGCCCCGCTGGAGTTCGCGATCACGACGGGTGAACGCATCGAGGCGTCGGCGCTGAACGGCTACCTTCCATCGACGTTTCCGCTGGTGCGCTACATGCGGGATTGGCCGCGTCCTCCGGTCGGCGCGACGCTGCTTGCGAGAGATCCGCAAGGCCGGGCGGTGGTGTGGCAGGTTGGCGCTCGAGCAGTCGGCTTCGTCGGTCATCCCGGACTCAAGGTGGCCATGGTGGAGGACCTGATCATGGAGTTCGAGGAGTCGCCGCCAAGCGTCGACAGCGGTCTTCGCGCGCTGCGCAACGCGCAACGCGCCCTGGAGGACGCGCTCGTTCCGATCATGACGGGCCTCGTTCAACTGACCGGTTGGATGGACGAGCGCCGGAGCGCCGGCTAGGGAAACCAAAGGACTTCGCTGTATCGCATCCAGCGGCCCGAAGACCTGCCCCGATTCGGGGCGGACCCGTGGATCGGCCTGCGGTGACTTGCATCAAACAAAGCGCTTGCATTCATGGATGGATTGACTAATATTAGCGTTTGCTCATATATCGGCGGAGCATCGGTGGAGATGCCGAGCGAGGGGCCGGTCAACCGTTGAAACCGTCAGCAGGCGGATCGATCAACCATGGCAAAGAAGCTCGTCATCGTGATGGCGAACACCGACCCGCGCAACGGCGAGGAGCTCGGTGCGCCCATCTTCCAGGCGTCGGTCGCGGCTGCCATGGAGTACGACGTGGAAGTCATCTGCACGGCCACGGCGGGCCAGCTGATGAAGAAGGGCGTCGCCGAGAAGCTGTTCGTGAAACCGGGTTCACCGAAGTCTGTCTACGACTTCATCAAGGATGCGCACGAGGCGGGCGCGAAGTTCTACTGCTGCTCGCCCAATCTCGATCTCTTCGACATGACGAAGGACGACCTGATCCCCGAGTGCGAGGGGATCGTCGGTGGCGCGCACCTGATCGAGGAAGTGATGGAAGGCGACTGCAAGGTCATGACGTACTGATCGCAGCGGATTCGGACCCATGACGCACGCAACGACGCGGGTGCAGGAGCACGCCGGAGACCCCGTCTCCGAGAAGCCGGCGGTGCCGCTCGCCAAGCTCGAGGAAATCTTCCAGGACATCCAGTCCGACCTCCGTTACGACCACGAGCTGAACGGTTGCCTCAACTGCGGCATTTGCACGGCGACCTGCCCCGCCGCGCACTACTACGACTTCAGCCCGCGCGAAATCGTCCAGCTGCTTTGGACCGAGAACCTCGAGGGCATCTACGACGCGATGCAGGAGAAGATCTGGGCCTGTGCGCAGTGCTACACGTGCGCGGCGCGCTGCCCGTTCGGCAACTCGCCCGGCGGCCTCGTGATGCTGATGCGGGAGACGGCGATCAAGCACAACATGGAATCGGCGCGGAACGTCCTGCGTCCGTTCAGCCGCGTCATGCTGAAGCTCGTCACGACGGGCAATCAGCTCTCGCCCGACATGATCACCCGCGATGCGTTCGCCGACTGGGGTCCGAACGTCGCGAAGATCGATGCACCGCTCAAGATCTTGCGCAAGGCGATCCCCATGCCGACGCTCAACACGACGGCCACCGCGTGGGAAGTGAACCTCAAGACGTCGGTCGAGCTGTACACGATCTGGGAAGAGACGGGCGTGCTGGCGCAGCTCGAGACGATCGACGAGAACCTGTTCGACGTCATCACCGATATCATGGACGAGAAGCGCGACGACCTGAAGGATTGGCTCGCCGACCAGGAAGACGCGCAAGAGGACTGATCGCGTTCCGCGACGCTTCGCGCCGCGACGATTCAGCAACGGGATGCCCGAGGAGACGACATGACGAACAGGATCGATCCGCAACCGGGTGAGCGCTTCACGGGGCACGGCTCCGAGTGGCGCGACGCGAAGCTCACGCCGCAGCAGGCGCGCATCGCGACGTCGTGGGTGGAGCTCAAGATCGACAAGCGATCGATGCTGACCACCAAGGACCGCGTCGAAGACGTGCGCGACATCATGTGGCAGCTCGAAAAGGACGGCGAGATCGCCGTCCATCGCGTTACCGACGAGCACGCGCCGGTGATCGCGAAAACGCTCTACGGCTGGGACAAGAAGATTCCGACGCGGCGCTTGTGGCATCACAAGTCCTGCGGCCAATGCGGCAACATCCCCGGCTACCCCGCGTCGCTGCTGTGGCTGATGAACCGGCTCGACATCGAATACCTCGACGAGACGGATCAAACGTCGTGCACCGCGTGGAACTACCACGGTTCGGGAATCGGCAACCTGGAGAGCCTGTCGGCGGTGTTCCTGCGCAACTTCCATCAAGCCTACGTGGCCGCCAAGGCGCAGGGACTTCCCGAAGGCTATTACTACCCGCTGGTGCACTGTGGCACCTCGTTCGGCAACTACAAGGAAGTGCGCGGCTATCTGCTGCATTCCGCGACGCTGCGCGAGCGGGTGCGCAAGATCCTCGCCAAGCTGGGGCGGCTTGTCGACGGCAAACTGCTGATCCCCGAGGAAGTCGTGCATTACTCCGAGTGGCTGCACGTCATGCGGGAGCGCATTGCGGCGACGCAGGAGATCGACTGCAGCGACATCCGCGCGACGATTCACCCGGCGTGCCACGTCTACAAGATGGTGCCGCAGGACGTGATCTACGACGACACGGTGCTGGACGGCAATCGCGTCGCAGTGTCGACCGGGCTGATGCAAACGCTCGGTGCGCAGGTCATCGACTATTCGACGTGGTACGACTGCTGCGGCTTCGGCTTCCGCCACATCATTTCCGAGCGTGAGTTCACGCGCTCGTTCGCGATCGATCGCAAGATCCGCGTCGCGATCGACGAGGCGAAGGCCGACGTGATGATCGGCCACGACACCGGCTGCATCACGACGCTCGACAAGAACCAGTGGATCGGCAAGGCCGCGGGCAAGGAAGTCGACCTGCCGGTGCTGGCCGACTGCCAGTTCGCTGCGCTGGTGTGCGGCGCGCATCCGTACAAGATCGTGCAGTCGCACTGGCACGCGTCGTCGACCGAGACGCTGATGGAAAAGCTCGGCATCGACTGGCAGGCGAAGAAGACGGAGTTCATTGCCTATCTCGACCAGGTGAAGGCGGGCAAGCAGGACAACCTCTACGACCCGCGGCGGATGATCACGTCGGGGCCCGGCTACATTCCCATCGCGAGAGTGGCGTGAGCAAGCCGATACTCGTCGTCGGTGGCGGCCCCGCGGGGCTTGCCGCCGCATCCGCGCTGTCGAGCATCGGGCAGAACGCGATCGTCGTCGAGAAGGAGCCGCGGCTCGGCGGCGCACCGATACTGTCCGGCTACGCGAAGCTCGTGCCGTCGGGCGAGTGGGCGAAGGATGCCATCGGCGGCATGGTGAACCGCGTCGAGAGCGATCCGCTCGTCAAGCGCTACACCGGCTGCACGGTGACCGATTTCTCGGGTGGTCCGGGCGCGTTCCGCGCGCAGCTTTCGAGCGGCGTGGCGCTCGACGTCGGCGCCGCGATCCTGTGCACGGGGTTCACGCACTTCGACTCGGTGAACAAGCCCGAATGGGGATTCGGCACGTATCCGGACGTCGTTACGAGCGCGCAGGTCGAGCAGATGATCTCGTCCGGAAAGGGCGTGCGCTGTCCATCGGACGGACGCAAGCCCGAGCGCGTCGCCATCCTGCTCTGCGTCGGCTCGCGCGATCGCCAGATCGGACGCGAGTGGTGCTCGAAGATCTGCTGCACCGTGTCGTGCAACATCGCCATGGAGATCCGCGAGGAGCTGCCCGAGTGCCATGTGTACATCTACTACATGGACATCCGCACCTTCGGCCTGTACGAGACCAAGTACTACTGGGCGAGCCAGGAGGTGCACAAGGTCAAGTACATCAAGGCGCGCGTGGCCGAGGTGACCTCCGACGGCGAGCGCCT
>DASSEA010000186.1:0-6333 GCA_035696805.1 Casimicrobiaceae bacterium | reverse complement strand
GCAAACGGAGATCGCACAGCAAGGCGAACAGGCATCGCTGCGACTTCCGCTCGATCTAGACTACCGGAGCGTGCGCGGGCTTTCGGTCGAGGTCGAGCAGAAACTGACTGCCGCGCGACCTGAGACGATCGGGCAGGCGGCGCGTCTGTCCGGCGTCACGCCCGCGGCGATTTCGTTGCTGCTCGTGCACCTGAAGCGCCGCCTGATGTCGACGGACGGCGGACGCGCTGCGCAACCCGCATGACGCTGCGCCAGCGAACCGCAGACGCGCGAACGATGCGGCCGCTGCCCGCTGACAACGACGCATTACCGGCGGCCGCGCGCGAACGACTCTCGCGCTATCTCGATGTGCTTGCGAAGTGGAATCGCGTCTACAACCTGACGGCGATCCGCGATCGTGCGCACATGGAGTCGCATCACGTTCGCGACGCGCTCGCCGTGTTGCCGTTCCTGCCCGACGCGCGCTCGCTGCGCATGCTCGACGTCGGGTCGGGAGGCGGCGTCCCCGGCATTCCGCTCGCGATCGCGCGCCCGCATTGGCAAATCACGCTCGTGGACTCGAATCACAAGAAGGTGGCATTCCTCACGCAGGCGGCAATCGAGCTCGGCCTGTCGAACGTTCGCGCGATCGCGTCCAGGGTAGAAGCGCTGCGCACCGAGGATCCGTTCGACGTCGTGATTTCGCGCGCGTTCTCCGATTTGCGTACGTTCGCAAGGCTCGCCGGTCCGCACGTCGCGCGCGACGGCGTCCTGATCGCGATGAAAGGTGCATTGGCGCACGAGGAAATCGACGCGTTGCCATCGCATGTTCGCGTCGCGGCGACGCCGTCACTCGCCGTGCCGGGGCTCGACGCCGAACGTCGCCTGGTCATCATGCGCATCGATCGAGAGGATGCATGACACGCACCGTGCACACGTCATGACGCGCATCATCGCCGTCGCCAATCAGAAAGGGGGCGTCGGCAAGACGACGACGACCGTGAACCTCGCCGCGAGTCTCGTGGCGATGAAGCGCCGCGTACTGGTCATCGACCTCGATCCCCAGGGCAACGCGACGACCGGTTCCGGCGTCGACAAACGAACGGTGAAGCGCACCGTCTATCACGTGCTGCTCGGCGAAGTCGAAATCGCCGAAGCGCGCGTGCATTCCGAGAGTTGCGGTTTCGATCTCGTGCCGGCCAACCGCGAACTCGCCGGCGCGGAAATCGAACTCGTCGATCTTCCGGAGCGCGAAACACGACTCAAGGAGGCGCTCGCGGAAGCGCTGCGGCAGATGCGCGCCGCGCTCGATACGATCGCGAGCGATTACGACTTCATCTTCCTCGATTGTCCGCCGTCGCTGTCGCTGCTGACGCTGAACGGACTTTGCGCAGCGGACTCGGTGTTGATTCCGATGCAATGCGAGTACTACGCGCTCGAGGGTTTGTCGGATCTCGTGCAAACGATCAAGAAAGTGCGCGCGCATCTCAATCCGACGCTCGAGATCGAGGGCCTTCTGCGCACGATGTACGACCCGCGCAATACGCTCGCGCTGAACGTCGCAGCCGAGCTCGAGCGTCACTTCGGCGATCGCCTGTATCGCACGGTGATTCCTCGGAACGTGCGCCTCGCCGAAGCGCCGTCGCACGGTGTCCCCGCGTTGACGCTCGAGCCCAAGTCGAAGGGCGCGCTCGCGTATCTCGCGCTTGCGGGCGAAGTCGTGCGCCGAATGGAGCACCGCACGCGGCCCGCCGCGCCCCCGACGCAGCCGACGCACGATCAGCCCGAGCAAGCGCCGTGAACTTTCTTCAATCACTGATGCGCCGTGTCCTTGCACGGGCGCCGGAGCGATGATGATCCGACCGAAGGGCCTAGGCCGCGGGCTCGACGCATTGCTGGCCGCGACCGACGAAACGCCGAGCAACGATTCGCTGCAGATGCTCGCGATCGACCGACTGCGGCCGGGGAAATACCAGCCGAGAACGAAGATGGACGCCGCGTCGCTCGCCGAGCTCGCGTTGTCGATCAAGGAACAAGGCGTGATGCAGCCGATTCTCGTGCGCCCCGTCGACGGCGGGCGCTTCGAGATCGTCGCGGGTGAGCGCCGATGGCGCGCCGCACAGCAGGCGGGATTGCGGGAGATTCCGGCGCTCGTGAAGAACGTTCCCGATCAGTCGGCGCTTGCCGTTGCGCTGATCGAGAACATCCAGCGTGAGGATCTCAATCCGCTGGAGGAGGCCAAGGGCCTGCAGCGGCTGATCGACGAGTTCGGTCTCACCCACGATGCGGCGGCGAAGGCCGTTGGCCGATCGCGCAGCGCAGTATCGAACCTGCTGCGCCTGAATGCGCTCGCGCCGCCCGTGCAGGAGTACGTGCTCGGCGGCGCGATCGAAATGGGCCATGCACGGGCGCTGCTGCCGTTGCCGGTCGAGCAGCAAGCGGGCGCCGCCGCGCGCGTCGTGAACGGCGCGTTATCGGTGCGCGAGACCGAGCGGCTCGTGCTCGGGCTTCTCAATCCGGCGAAACGCGCCGCGCGACGACGATCGAAGCCGGCGTACGACGCGGATACGGCGCGGCTCGAGAACGACCTGAGCGAAGCGCTCGGCGCCGTCGTACACATCGAGCCGGGACGTCAGGGCGCCGGCCGCATCGTCATTCGCTATTCGACACTTGAACAGCTCGACGGCATCATCGAGCGGTTCGGTCAGGCAGGGGCGTAAACCGCGCCCTTCGCCGCAGCAGAAAGCGGCGCCAGCGGGCGCGTCAGCCGAGTTGCGCGAGCATCGTGTCGCCGCCCGATACCTCGAACTTGCCGGGCGCCTCGATATTGAGCGCCTTGACGACGCCGTCGTCGACGAGCATCGAAAAGCGCTGGCAGCGCACACCCATGCCGCGCGCGGTCAGGTCGAGTTCGAGCCCGAGCGCTTTCGTGTAGGCGGCGCTGCCGTCGGCAAGCATGCGCACCTTGCCGTCGGCATGCTGGTCGCGTGCCCACGCGCCCATGACGAACGCGTCGTTCACCGACAGGCAGGCAATCGTGTCGACGCCTTTCGCCTTCAATCGATCGTAAGCGGAGAGATAACTCGGCACGTGCTTCGCCGAGCATGTGGGCGTGAACGCGCCGGGCAGCCCGAACAGCACGACCTTCTTGCCGCGCGTCAGGTCCTCGATCGATACCGGGTTCGGACCGATCGAACAGCCATTCTTCTCGACGTCGTAATACTCCTGCAGCGTGCCGGCGGGCAGCCGGTCACCGACCTTGATCGTCATGCGTTCTCCTGCAAAGGTTCGGGAATGCCGCCACGTTGCGGCGTGACGTTCAGCGCGAGCATCGCAGCCGCAGCGCGCAAATTCAACCCTCGCGCGGACGCGGGTTTTAAGCGACCCCTGTCAAAGGTCGCCTTGCGGGCCGGGGCGGCGCGAGGTAGCTTTGCAGCCTTTGCCCCGGGGCCAAGACTCCGGGCGGCTATCAAGGAGGAACCCCATGGCTCGACTGCCGGGCGCGGCGCGTCCCGCGCCGACGCGTCGCACGCGCCTGCTCGTCGCGACCCGCAAGGGACTGTGGACGCTGACGAGCGACCTTTCGCGAACGGGCTGGCGGGCGTCGGGTCCGCAGTTCCTCGGGCACACCATTCATCACGCCGTCGCCGATCCGCGCGACAACCGGGTGTGGCTCGCCGCCGCGCGGACCGGACATCTGGGACCGACGATCTTCCGCTCGGCCGACGCGGGTCGGACGTGGAAGGAAGCGGCGCGGCCGCCCGCGTTCAGCGAGGACAGCGGGCGCGTCGTCGACCACACGTTCTGGCTGACGGCGGGTCATCCGAGCCAGCCGGGCGTCTGGTACGCGGGCACGTCGCCGCAGGGCCTGTTCCGGTCGAACGACGGCGGCGCGACGTGGGAAGGCGTGTCCGGTTTCAATGGGAACGCGCAGCGCAAAGCGTGGTGCGGCGGCGATCAGGACGGCACGCCGGACGGACCGAAGATGCATTCGATCCTCGTCGATCCGCGCGACCCCGCGCACATGTATATCGGAATGTCGGGCGGCGGTGTCTTCGAGACGACGGACAATGGCGCTCAATGGAAGCCGCTCAACAAGGGAGTGAGGGCCGACTTTTTGCCGGATCCCGCGCCCGAGTACGGCCACGATCCCCACTGCGTGCGCCTGGCCGGCGGGCAGCCCGACCGCCTGTATCAGCAGAATCACTGCGGCATCTATCGATTGGATCGGCCGGGCGAGCAGTGGCAGGACATTGGCGCCGGGATGCCGAAGTCGGTGGGCCCCGTCGGCTTTCCGCTCGCCGTCGATTCGCGGGACCCCGACACGCTGTGGGTGTTCCCGATGGATGGGACCAGCGTCTGGCCGCGGACGGCGCCTGGCGGTCGTCCCGCAGTCTATCGTTCGCGGGACGGCGGCCGCACGTGGAAGCGACAGAATCAGGGACTGCCGAAGTCGCAGGCCTGGTGGACCGTCAAGCGTCAGGCGATGACGGCGGACAATCGTGATCCCACGGGGATTTATTTCGGTACGACGTCCGGCGAACTCTGGGGCAGCCGCGACGAGGGTCGAACGTTCCGCTGCCTCGCGCGCCATTTGCCACAGATCTATGCCGTCGAAGCCTCGATCGGCTGACACGCGCCGCAGGTCATTCCGATGACGGCACGCACATCGCAGGAAGCCGCGACCATCGTGCGCGTCCGCATTCCATCGCCGCTTCGCTCGTACACCGGCAGCGCCGAAGTCGGCGTCGCGGTTCCGGTCCTTGCGCCGGAGTTGCCGCCGACGGTTAGCGGCGTGCTCGCCTCGCTCAATCTCAACTACCCCGGTATCCGCTTCCGGATCGTCGATGAACAGGGCAAGGTGCGCCCGCACATCAAGCTGTTCGTCGGCAGCGATGCGACGCGCGATCTGGGCGCCCCGATCCCATCCGGTGCGACACTGATGATCGTCGCCGCGCTGTCGGGCGGCTGAAGCAGCACCCGCGTTTCCATTGCACGCATTGCGGTGCAACATTCTGTTTGCGGGCGGGTCGGCAAACCGGTTAAAATCGTCGACTTTGCGTGGCAGGTCGCGAGCGCTCGTCGGCGAGCATTTGCGGCTTGTCCAACCCGTGGCTACGCCGCTTTCCACGAGGCCCTTCAAGGCCGTGTTCGTCTGGCAGGCGGCGGCGACAGTGATCATCGCAGCGATCGCCGGCGCGGTGGCTGGCGTTCACGGCGCGCTGTCCGGCGTGCTGGGCGGCCTGATCAACCTGTCGGCGGGCGTCGTGTACGCATTCGTGCTCGCGCTCGCGCCGGGGAGAACGCCCGGGGCTGCGGTGGTGGCGCTCTTCCGCGCCGAGGCTTGCAAAATCCTGGCGGTCATCGCGCAGTTGTGGCTGGTGCTCGCGACTTACAAGGAGGCTGTCGTGCCGGCGTTCCTGGCAGCCTTCGTCGTAACGGTGTTGCTGTTCCGGGTTGCTTTGTTCGTTCGCGATTGACGTTGCCGCTCTTCTGCGATGGCTGCTTCCTACGATTCCCCGACCGAGTACATCCAGCATCACCTGACGTTCTTCACCCATCCGGTCAAGGAGGGTGAATTCTGGAAGCTGAACGTCGATACGCTGCTGACGACGCTGGTGCTCGGCGCACTGGTGTTCGGCTTCATGTGGCTCGTCACGCGCAAGGCGTCGCAGGGCGTGCCGTCGAAGACGCAGGCGTTCGTCGAACTGTCGATCGACTTCGTCAACGAGCAGGTCAAGAGCATCTACAACGGGACCAGCCGCATCGTGGCGCCGATCGCGCTGACGACGTTCGTGCTCGTGCTGTTCATGAACGCGATGGACTTCCTGCCCGTCGACATCATGTCGGCGCTCTTCAGCAGTCTCGGCTTCCACGAGTTCCGCATGGTGCCGACTGCGGACGTGAACACCACGTTCGCGCTGGCGCTCGCGGTGTTCGCCCTGATGATCTTCTACAGCATCCGGATCAAGGGATTCGGCGGCTGGGTGCACGAACTCTTCTGCGCGCCGTTCGGCGCCAACCCGCTGCTGTGGCCGTTCAACCTTCTGTTCAACGCCGTCGAGTACCTGTCGAAGCCGCTGTCGCATTCGCTGCGGCTGTTCGGCAACATGTACGCCGGCGAGATCATCTTCCTGCTGCTCGGCATGTGGGCGGCCACCGGGATCGTCGGGACGATCGCCGGCGCGGTGCTGCACCTCGGCTGGTCGATCTTCCACATCCTGATCGTCGTGCTGCAGGCCTACATTTTCATGATGCTGACCATCGTCTACATCACGATGGCGCACGAGTCCCACTGAAGTCCCGCAGCGCTCCGATCCCACCCAGTTTCTTTCAACCGCCCAACCTCGCTAA
>DASSEA010000185.1:0-4246 GCA_035696805.1 Casimicrobiaceae bacterium | reverse complement strand
TCTACATCACGCGAGAGTCGATCTTCACGTCGAGCAAGAAGCCGCTGATCGCGCTCGATGACTTCAAGGGTGTGAAGATCCGCGGCCTGAATTCGCTCACCGACAACGCCCTGACCGCCGTCGGCGCGGCACCGTCCGCGATGCCCGGGTCGGAGGTCTACCAGGCACTGCAATCCGGTGTGCTCGACGCCGGCCTCACCGACCTGTCGGCCGCATACAGCCGCAAGTACTACGAGATCCAGAAGTACGGCACCGTCGCGCCGTACTTCACGATCTTTTTCCACGTCTACGTCAACCCGCAATGGTGGGCGAAGCTTGCCCCCGCGCAACGGCAGGCGATCGAGGCGGCGGCGGCGAAGGCCGAGCAGGACGCTTTCACCGTGACCGAGGAAACGGCCGCAGACGCGCTCGTGCAGCTCAGGAACAAGGGCATGACGATCCACGTGCAGACGCCGCAGGAGCAGGAGACGTGGAAGGCGGCGATGCAGAAGCCGGTGATCGACGCGTTCGTGAAATCGGCGCCGCAGGACGGACCGAAGATTCTAGAACTCCTGAAAGCGTTGTAACCGCATCGGCGCGCCGATGTCGCGCGTCGAGCGGCTTGCGCGCCTGATCGCGCGCATCGCGCTCGGCTGCTCCGCGCTGGCGCTGCTCGCGTCGCTCGCCGCGATCGCGTATTCGGTGGTTCGTCGCTACGTGTTCGGTGCGCCCGTCGCATGGACCGACGAACTCGTCGGCTATCTGCTCGTCGCGAGCGTCATGCTGGCTGCCGCCGACGCACTCTTCGCCGGCGAGCACATCGCCGTGGATCTTTTGACCGACCGGCTGCGGGCACGCGGCAAGAAGATCGCATTCATGTTCGGCCTTGCCGCCGTCGCCGCGTCGGCGGTTCTGCTCGCTTTCGAAGGGATCGGCACCGTACGGTTCTCCCGGCAGGTCGGCCTGCGTTCCAACGGCGATCTCGCGCTTCCGCTGTGGATTCCGCAGTTGCTGGTGCCGATCGGCGCGCTGTTGCTGCTGTTCGCGGCCGTCGTGCTGTTTATCGTCGTGGCACGGGGAGGCGCTGTCCCCCACGAACGCACGACGCCCGTGCAGGGCATCGAATGACGCGACAACACGCGTGCTCTTCGCGCTGATCCTCGTCGGGCTCGTCGCGGTGCTACTGACCGGGGTCCCAGTCTTCGCCGGGCTCACGCTCTTCGCCACGGCGGTGCTCTACGCCTTCGAGCGACATCTCGGCGGGCTCGGCGATCTCGTGTTCGGCGCGCTCGACACATATCTGCTCGTCGCGATTCCGCTGTTCACCTTGATGGCGCAGTTCATGATCCGCGGCAAGGTCGTCGACGACCTGTTCGGCGCCGCGCATACGCTGGTGCGTCACCTGCCCGGCGGGCTCGGGGTCGCCACCGTTGCCGCCTGCACGGTGTTCGCGGCGATCTCCGGATCGAGCGTGGCGACGGCGCTCACCATCGGCGCTGCAGCGATTCCGTTGATGATCCGCTACGGCTATCCGGCACGCGTGGCGTACGGCGTCGTCGCAGCGGGAGGCACGCTCGGCATCCTGATTCCGCCGTCGGGGCCGATGGTGCTCTACGGCGTCGTCTCGGACACGTCGATCGGTGCGCTGTTCATGGCCGGCGTGATGCCGGGCTTGATGCTCGCAGCGATCTTCGCGATCTACTGCATGAGCGCGGCACGCTTCGGGGGATCGTCGGGGCGGCGCGAGCCGCGCGCTTCATGGGCGGAAATCGCCGCCGCGCTGCGCCGCTCGTTCTGGGCGTTGCTGCTGCCGCTGCTCGTGCTGGGCGGCATGTACTTCGGCGTCTTCACCGCAACGGAGGCGGCAGCGATCGGTGCGCTCGGCGCGCTCGTGATCGCGATGCTCGTCTATCGCAACTTCACGCTGCGCGACCTGTGGATCTCGGCGCAGGACGCCGCGCGCAACACGGCAATGCTGTTCATGATCCTCGCCGCCGCGGCGATCCTCGGCAACGTCCTCACCAAGTTGCGCATCCCCAATGAGATGGTCGACCTCGTCCTTCGCTACGAGGTTTCGCAGCTCGGCTTCCTAGCGGCCGTGATGGCGCTGATCTTCGTCCTCGGCATGTTTCTCGAAACCATTTCGATCATCCTCATCACCACGCCCGTCGTGCTGCCCGTGCTCGCGGCGCTCAAGATTCATCCGGTCTGGTACGGGATCCTGCTCACGATCAACCTGGAACTCGCGCTGATCACGCCGCCCGTCGGCATGAACCTGTTCGCGCTGAAAGCGATCACGCGCGCGCCGATCCTCGACATCATCCGCGGCGTCGCGCCGTACGTCCTGCTGTTGATCGGCGGCCTCGTGCTCGTCATGCTGTTCCCGGCAATCGCGCTGTGGCTGCCGGGGACGATGAATTTCCGCTGAAGGCGGCTACGCGACGTGGCATTGCAATCGCGTCGCCGCGGCATCATTTAGCATCATTTAGCAACACCGCCGCTTCGTGCGGCACGCTGCAAAGCAGGTAAAATTCATCGCTACGCGGGCGCGCGACACGATCGCTCGACCCGAGGCCGCGCCCACCCGTCGCGGCGCAATCCGGAACACGATTCTTGGAGCCTCGAAGGATGGCCACACCCGCTGCGGTCAGCGCCGCGCCGCTTCGCGACGTTTCGCTCGACGACAAATTCGAACTCGGCACCGGCCGCGTCTTCCTGACCGGTGTGCAGGCGCTCGTTCGCCTGCTGATCCTGCAACGCCAGCGCGATACGCAAGCGGGGCTCAACACCGGCGGCTTCGTTTCGGGGTATCGCGGTTCGCCCCTCGGCGGTCTCGACCAGGCGCTGTGGAAGGCCCAGAAATTCCTTGATCGCGCGCACATCAAGTTCCAGCCCGGTCTGAACGAGGATCTCGCGGCGACGGCGATCTGGGGCACGCAACAGGTCAATTTGTACAAGGGCGCGAACGTCGACGGCGTCTTCGCGATGTGGTACGGCAAGGGCCCCGGCGTCGATCGCTGCGGCGACGTCTTCAAGCACGCGAATTTTGCCGGCACGTCGAAGCACGGCGGCGTACTCGTGCTGGCGGGCGACGATCACGCGGCGAAGTCGTCGACGCTGCCGCATCAATCGGACCATCAGTTCTCGGCATCGATGATGCCGGTGCTCTATCCGTCGTCCGTGCAGGAGATCATCGATCTCGGCCTGCACGGTTTCGCGATGAGCCGCTATTCCGGTTGCTGGGTCGGCTTCAAATGCGTTTCCGACACCGTCGAGAGCTCCGCGTCGGTGTATGGCGATGCCGATCACGTCGACATCGTCGTGCCGGACGATTTTCCGCTGCCGCCCGATGGCGTTTCGATCCGCTGGCCCGATCCGTTCCTCGCGACCGAGGCACGGATGCAGGACTACAAGATCTACGCTGCGTTGCACTACTGCCGCGTGAACCGGCTGAACCGCATCGTCATCGACTCCCCCAACCCGCGGCTCGGCATCATCACCAGCGGCAAGAGCTATCTCGACGTTCGGCAGGCGCTCGACGACCTCGGCATCACCGAAGCCGATGCCGCGGAGATCGGTATTCGCGTGTTCAAGATCGCAATGCCATGGCCGCTTGAGCCCGAAGGCGTCCGTCACTTCGCGGAAGGGCTCGACGAAATCCTCGTCGTCGAGGAAAAGCGGCAGATCGTCGAATACCAGCTGAAGGAGCAACTCTACAACTGGCGCGACGACGTTCGCCCGCGCGTCGTCGGCAAGTTCGACGAAAAGGGCGAATGGGTGCGCCCCCATGGTGACTGGCTGCTGCCACCGCACGCGGAACTGACGCCGGCGATGATCGCACGCGTCATCGCGCAACGGATCCAGCGCCTCGACCTGCATCCGCGCACGGCGGAATCGATTCGCCAGCGCGTCGACTTCATCAACCAGAAGGAGCACGCGCTCGCGACGACGAAGGTGAGCCTCGCGCGAATGCCCTACTTCTGCTCGGGCTGCCCGCACAACACGTCGACGAACGTGCCCGAAGGCAGCCGCGCGACGGCGGGCATCGGTTGCCATGTGATGGCGATCTGGATGGATCGCTCGACGTCGACGTTCACCCACATGGGTGGTGAAGGCGTCCCGTGGATCGGCCAGGCGCCGTTCACCGAGGAGAAGCACATCTTCGCGAACCTCGGCGACGGCACGTACTACCACAGCGGGCTGCTCGCGATCCGCGCCGCCGTGGCCGCCAAGGTCAACATCACCTACAAGATCCTGTACAACGACG
>DASSEA010000184.1:0-2912 GCA_035696805.1 Casimicrobiaceae bacterium | reverse complement strand
GCGCATTCAGCAGGAACTCAGCAAGCCGGTGTCGAGCGCCCCGGCGCCGGATACGGTCAGCAACGAGCAGATCGAAGTCTACGCAGTGGCAGGTCCGATACGAACCAAATCACAGGTTCCCGAGGAAGCCGACACGCTGTCGCACAGCCTCGCCACCTTTTCCGATCCGCTGTGGCAGGTGAAGGATCGCAGCGTCGCGGGCTTGCGCATCTACGCGGGCAGCGGCGTCGGGCAATCGTTGACACTGGGTGCGCTGGTCGCCGTTCGCCAATCCGACGGGTCGGCGTGGGTGCTCGGCGTCGTCCGCCGCCTGAACAAGCTTTCGAGCGACGAAGTGGAAGCCGGCGTGTCGATCATTGCCGAGCGCGTGGTGCCGGTCACGCTGCATGCGCGCCGCGAAGTCAAGGAAGGCATGGCCATCGTCGTCAACGGCTTCGACGCGTCGATGCTCGGGCCGCGCATCGATGGCCTGTACCTGCCGCCGCCTTCGCGACCCGACAAGCCGCTCGTCGTCAAGACGGTGATCGTGCCGACGCACGAATACGCGGAAGGCCGCAAAGTGATCCTCATGACGGGGCGCTCGATCTACACGGTCGCGCTGCGGCAGCTCGTCGAGCAGCGGGCCGACTGGAGCTGGGCCGCGATCCAGATCGTCGAGAAGATGCCGCGCGGATAACGCCAGCGTCAGACTTGACTTTCGCCGGGGTTTGGCGGAAGTGGAGCCCGACCCCGCTTTTTCAAGCGCTCAGCCACGTCAGCGAAACGCGAGCATGACGCTCGCTACTGATCGAGCGGCCTGAACCGCAACTCCAGGTTGCGCTGAAAGAGATCCGCCGGCACCGCGCGCGGCAGCGGCGACGCCTTGAGGATCGCGCGCTGCACCGCGTCGTCGTACGCGCGCACGCCGCTGGACTTGCGCAGCTTGACATCGATGATTTCCCCGGTCGGCAGCTGCACGACGTCGAACACGGCTTCAGGATTGCCGGGAATGTCCGGCGGCAGATTGATGAAGCCGCGAATCCGGCTGCGAATCTTGTCGATCCAGTCGAGTTGCGCCTTGTTGCGCGCAGCGCCGGCAGCGGCCTGCGCCGCCCGCGCGCGCGCTTCCTGATCGGCTTGCGCGCGCAGCTGCGATTCGCGCTCCGCCTGCGCACGCAACTGCGACTCGCGCTCGGCTTGCGTGCGCAGCTGGGATTCGCGTTCCGCCTGCGCGCGGAGCCGCGTTTCCTTCTCGGCCTGCGCGCGCATCGCTTCGAGTTGCTGCGCCTGTCGCTGCCGCAGTTCGGCCTGGCGGCGCTCCTCCGCCTTCTTCTCCTCGGCCTCCTTGCGCACCTGCTCGCGTTCCTTTCGCTCGCGCTCCACCTCTTCCTGCTGGCGACGCTCGGCGTCGCGCTTCGCCTTCAACGCGATCTCCGCTTCGCGCGGATCGGGTTTCTCGACGACGGGAGGTTTCGGCACGGGGCGCGGCTCGGGCGGAGGCTCGACTTTGGGTGGCGTCGGTTGCGGCTCGACCCGAGCCCTGGGTGCCGGCGGGGGCGGCGGCGCGTAGAGTTCGGCGGTCACCGCCTCGGGCTTGCGGTTTTGCCATGAAACGGAAAACACGAGCACGCCGACGAACAACAGGTTGACGACGAGCGCAAGGATCAACGCCGTCCACCGGCCGCGCGATGCCTGCGCGCGCTGCGGTCGGTCGGACGTGAAGGCGAGCATCGGAGGACGCTACGACGCCGTCGGTCGCGCGAGCAGGCCGACCTTGCGCACGCCGCCCTGCTGCAACTGGTCGAGGATGCCGATCACTTCCTCGTAACGCGAGCCCTTGTCGGCATCGATCACCACCGGTTGCTCGCGTCCGGCCTGCATCGCGACGACCTGCTGCACGAGCGAATCGAGCGTCACCTTGACTTCGCGCGAATTGGCCTGCGAGCGGTCGCGCAATGTTATCGACTTGTCGGGCTTCAAACGGACGACGAGCGGATCGATCGGCGTCGTCAGCTTGCTGCCGACCGACGGCAGCTCGATTTCACCCGGTGCGATCAGCGGCGCAGTGACCATGAAGATCACGAGCAGCACCAGCATCACGTCGATGTAGGGCACGACGTTGATCTGGTTGATCGATTTGCGCGCGCGTCGCATCGCCTACGCCTGCCGCTGCAGGATGTTCGAGAATTCCTCGATGAACGTTTCGAAGCGCACGGCGAGGCGATCGACGTCGTGCGTGAAGCGGTTGTACGCGACGACGGCGGGGATCGCGGCGAAGAGGCCGATCGCGGTGGCGATCAGCGCCTCGGCGATTCCCGGTGCAACGTTCGCGAGGGTCGCCTGGCTGACGTTCGCGAGCCCGCGAAACGCGTTCATGATTCCCCACACCGTCCCGAACAGGCCGATGTAGGGCGAGACCGACCCGACGGTGGCGAGTCCGGCGAGATGCGCTTCGATCGCATCGATTTCGCGCTGGTAGGCGGCGCGCATCGCACGCCGCGCGGCATCGAGCGTCACCGCCGACGGGCTGCCCTGCTTCCGGTGTTTCGAATACTCGCGGAAACCCGCGCTGAAGATGTGCTCGAGGCCGCCGCCGACACGCGCCTGTCCCGCCTGCCGGTACAGCGTTTCGAGATTGCCGCCCTGCCAGAAATCGTCCTCGAACGCATCGGTGTCGCGCAACGTTCGCCGCAGCTGGAACAGCTTGAGGAAGATCTGCCACCACGACCACAGCGACAGTGCGGCCAGCAGCACGATGATGGCCTGCACGACGACCGAGGCGTGCAGCACGAGCATGACGTCGATGAACGGGACCATGTTGATCTCGCTGATCGTGCGCCGGCGCGGGCCGCGGTGGAGGACGGAGGGCATCGTGCTCCTTCCTCAGCGGACCGGCACGCCCGGCGCCGGCGCCGCCGCCGGCATCGCCGAGG
>DASSEA010000183.1:0-4332 GCA_035696805.1 Casimicrobiaceae bacterium | reverse complement strand
GGGGTCAGAGCAATAAGTCGCGCGGCACGACGCTTGTATTGATCACGCACCGAGCGCGCGACTTATTGCTCTGACCCCAAAGTCGCATCCGCGCGACTTGTTGCTCTGACCCCGAAGTAAGCCGACCCCGAAGTAAGCCGACCCCGAAGTAAGCCGACCCCGAAGTAAGCCGTTCGGTGGTATAGTGTCACTGCGCCGATTTGAGCTTCAGCTTGCGGGCGCTTAAACAAATTCCGCTAAAGCGAGGTTCGCTCCAGCCCGAAGATATCGGGCGGGGCACACGAAACCCGTTTGGCGGCTGCCCGACGGGTTTTTTGTGCCCTTTTCAAGGCGACGGCCATGAGCGACAACGCTGCAGGACGCGGCTTCACGACGGCGATCCTTCATTCAGACCGCGCTGCGGAGATCGAGCACGGCGCGTTGCACAAGCCGCTCCATCTGTCCGTGGCGTACGGTTATCGCGATGCGGCCGATCTGATCGGCGTTTTCCAGAACCAGCGGTCGGGCTATGCGTACGGCCGCCAAGGCAATCCGACGACATCCGCGCTGGAAGCGAAGGTCAACGCGATGGAAGGCGGCGTCGCGACCGTGTGCTTTTCGACCGGCATGGCGGCGATCGGCGCGACGTTGCTTGCACTGCTTCGAGGCGGCGATCACATCGTCGCCAGTTCGTTCATCTTCGGCAACACGAACAGCCTGCTCGCGACGCTCGCCGACCACGGGACGCCGGTCACGTTCGTCGACGCGACACAAGCCGAGCACGTCGAGCAGGCGATCACGCCGGCAACGCGACTCGTGTTCGTCGAGACGATCGCGAATCCACGCACGCAGGTCGCCGACCTCGCGCGCATCGGCGCGTTATGCCGTGATCGCGGCCTGCTCTACGTCGTCGACAACACGATGACGTCGCCGTGGCTGTTCCGTCCGACGACCGTTCATGCAAGCCTGACCATCAACGCGCTCACCAAGTACATCGGCGGCCACGGCAATGCGCTGGGCGGCGCCGTGACCGATACCGGCCATTTCGACTGGACGCGCTTTGCCAACATTGCCGACGCCTACAAATCGCAAAGACCGCCGCTATGGGGCATCACGCAGATCCGCAAGAAAGGCCTGCGCGACTGGGGCGGCACGCTGACGGCGGAACAGGCGCACCACATCGCGGTCGGTGCCGAAACGCTCGCGCTGCGACTCGACCGCCAGTGCGCCAACGCGCAGGCGCTCGCCGAATACCTGATCAGTCACCCGCAAGTGAGCGCCGTACACTTTCCGGGGCTGCCCATCCATCCGCAGTTCCACCGCGCGGAGGCGCTGTTTCGCGCGCCCGGGGCACTGTTGTCGTTCGAACTCGCGCCGGGACAGGATGTCGTCGCGTTCCTCAATCGGCTGCGCACCGTCGTTCTGTCGTCGAACCTCGGCGACAACCGCACGCTCGCGATTCCGGTTGCGCAGACGATCTATTGGGAGATGGGCGCTTCGCGCCGCGCCGAGATGGGCATCGCCGACTCGCTCGTGCGGGTCTCGGTGGGAATCGAGGACGGCGACGATCTGATCGCCGATTTCGCGCAGGCGCTCGCGTGAATCGCGGCATAATGGCCGCTCCAACGAAGGAGAACGTCATGGGCAATCGCGACCGGCAACGCAAGGAACCCAAGAAGCCCAAGCAACCGAAAAAGCCGACGCCCAAGACCTGACGGGGAAACGCGTCGCGCGCGCCCGCTTCGTTGTCTGCGGGCGCTGGTCGTCACGTGGCGCGCCCGTGCATCCGCAGGGCCGCGTGGCGTCAGCCGATGATTTCGCGGGCGCGCACGCCGGCTGCGTCGACTTCCACGTAGTGGCCGCGGTCGTGCCAATCCGCGAGCACGATGCGCTCGCGCGCGGTTCCATCGATCATCGTCGTGTGGCGGGCGGGCCGGTGCGTATGGCCGTGAATCAGCCGTGATACGCGTACGCGTCGAAAGGCGGCCGCGATGGCGCCCGCGTTGACGTCGAGGATCGCTTCGGATTTTTGCGCCGTGGCCGCTCGACTCCTGCGCCGCAGCCACGCGCCGATCCAGCGTCGCACCCGGTAGGGCAGGCGCAAAAGCCGCCGCTGGTTGCGCGCGTCGCGCGTCCAGGCCCGGTATCGCTGGTAGCTCGTGTCGTCGGTGCAGAATTCGTCGCCGTGCGCAAGCAACGTCGGCGTGCCGGCGAGATCAACCAGCGTCTGCTCGTCGAGCAGCGTCGCACCCGCCGCGCGCGCGAACGCGTCGCCGAGCAGGAAGTCGCGGTTGCCGCGGGCGATGAAGAGCGGCACGCCCGCGTCGGCAATGCCGCGCAGCGCGTCGACGATCGCCCGCGCGAACGGCTCGTCGCGCTGTTCGTCGCCGATCCACGCGTCGAACAGATCACCCAGGATGTACACGGCGGCAGCGTCGCGCGACGGGCCGCGCGCGAACGCAAGAAACGCGGCGACCGCGTCATGACGCTCGGGTGCGAGATGCAGGTCCGACAGCAGGAGCGTCGGCTTAACCAAAACGCCGCTCCCCTCGTGGGTCACGCGACCGCGTGCGGGCGGCCGCGCTTCATCAGGCGCACGCCGCCCGGTCGATCAGGCCGTTTCCTCGGCGCGCACGATGACGACATCGTCGTTGGGCACATTTTCATGCATGCCCGCGCGGCCGGTCGGGACACCTGCGATGCGGTCGACGATGTCCTTGCCATCCACCACCTTGCCGAATACGCAATAGCCGTAGTGCTGCGCGCTCGGTGCCTTGTAGTCGAGGAATCCGTTGTCGGCGATGTTGATGAAGAATTGCGCCGTCGCCGAATGCGGGTCCGACGTGCGCGCCATCGCCACCGTGTAGCGCGTGTTCTTCGTGCCGTTGGCGGCTTCGTTCGCAACCGGCGCGCGCGTCGGCTTCTGCTTCATGCCCGGCGAAAATCCGCCGCCCTGGATCATGAAGCCGGGGATCACGCGATGGAACAGCGTGTTGTCGTAGTGACCTTCGCGAACGTACTGCAGGAAGTTGGCGACGGTCGCCGGCGAGTCTTCCGCGTCGAGTTCGAGCGTGATGTCGCCGTGGTTCGTATGCAGGATGACCATGGAATCCTCGTTTCAGCTCGCGGGCGTCAGGACGCGCGCCGACTTGATGACGACGCGTTCGGTGGGAACGTCGGTCGGGAAGGGTCCGGCGGCGCCGGTTGGCGCCTGCGCGATCTTCTCGACGACGTCCATGCCCGAAATCACCTTGCCGAACACCGTGTATCCGTAGCCCTGCGCGTCGGGGGAGCGGAAATCGAGCCGCTTGTTGTCGCCGACGTTGATGAAGAACTGCGACTGCGCGGAATTCGGGTCACCGGTACGCGCCATGGCGACGGTCCCCGGCTTGTTCGACAGGCCCGCCTTGACGCTTTGTTCGGCCTCGATCGCAATCGGCGGCCGCGTCGGTCGCTGCCGGAATTCGCTGTCGTAGCCGCCGCCCTGGATCATGAAACCCTTGATGACCCGATGGAACTGCGTGCCGTTGTAGTGGCCGGCATTGACGTATTTGAGAAAGTTCTCGACGGTCTTCGGCGTCGCGTCGGGATAGAGCTCGAGCTTGATCGCACCGGCGGAGGTTTCGAGCTCGACCTGCGGGTTCGCGGCGAGCGAGGGACCGGCGGCGACGGCGAGGGCGGCGGCAAACAGCAGGGACAGCAGACGATGCATGGGTATACGACTCCGTTCGTGGGTTGAGCGTTCGGCAGGATCGCGCGCAGGCAGCGGACGAATCACTTCGCGGGTGCGACGTCGCGAAGCTGGCGCAGCTTCGGCGGCGCCGTACGGTTTCGCCGGTCGAGCGAGACCGTACGCTCGTATTCGAGTTCGGCGAGCCTCGCGTAAACGTCGCCCAGATTCTCGTGGGCGACCGCGTAATCGGGCGCCGTCTGCACGGCGCGCTCGAGCTCGTCGCGCGCGAGGGCGTACTCGCCTTTCTGCGCATAGAGCACGGCCAGGTTGTTGCGCGGCTCCGGCAGTTCCGGAAACTCGGCGAGCAGCGCGCGAAACAGCGCGATCGCATCGTCGGTACGACCCTGATCGGTCAACGCGATGCCCTTGAGGAAGCGCGCCTGCGGCTCGCGCGGGCGCTCTGCGGACAGTCGATCGAGTCGCGCGATCGCGTCGGCGTATTGCTTGCGGTCGAGGAGATCGCGCGCGTCTTTCAGCGCTTCCGCGTACACCTTGCGTGCGGCCTCGCCCATGTCCCGCGGATCCTGCGTGACGGGCGGCGACTGCGCGAACGCGAACGTCGCGATGCACGCGACGAGCGCGATGGCTTGATGAAATGGGAACGGACGCACGACGAACGA
>DASSEA010000182.1:0-10736 GCA_035696805.1 Casimicrobiaceae bacterium | reverse complement strand
TTCAATTTCTGATGCCTGCGCCCAAAGCCCGTCATTGGGGTCAGAGCAATAAGTCGACTTATTGCTCTGACCCCAATGGCGTCGCGTGGCGCCGTTGGTGCATCGCCGTGCTTGCGGTTACGGTCGCTGCGCTCGGGGCGGTCGCTGCAGTCAATGCGACCGTCGATCCGTTCCAGCAGTATCGCCTGACGACGTCGCGCGCGCCGCGCTTCTACGCGCTCCATCATCGCTGGATCAATCCCGGTCTCGCGCGGAACGCGTCGTACGATACCGCGCTGATCGGTTCGTCGATCATGGAGAGCACGCGCAACGACGCGATCGCGGCGGCATGCGGGGGGCCGGCGGTGAACCTGTCGATGCCCGCGATCAGCGCCGCGGAAATGCGGACGCTGCTCGGCACGGTCTTCGCCGGGCATGATCCGCGCCGCGTGCTGCTCGTCCTCGATTTCAATGCGTTCGCGGGAACACCGGACGAGCGCCAGGAGAGCGCCGGGCCGCTGCCCGCGTACCTCTACGATCGTAGCGTCCTCGACGACCTGCCGTACCTGCTGTCGGGCACCGTGCTGCGCAAATCGCTGTCCGCGCTGCTCGGCCGCCGCGACGAGCCCTTCACCGACGATCCGAACGCGCCGTGGTACTGGGCCGACCGGATGCACTTCGGTCGCGACAACGTGCTGCGCGACCTCGATCTCCGCAACCTCAACGCTCGGTTCCAGCAGCCGGCGCGCTCGCTCGCGGGCATGCGTGCGAGCTTTGCGCACAACGTGCTGCCGATCCTGCGTGCGCATCCCGAAACGACGTTCGACCTGGTCTGGCCGCCGTATTCGATCCTCGTCTGGCTGGACTTCGCGCAGCGCGGGCAACTCGACGTCACGTTCGACTTCAAGCGCCACGTCATCGCAGCGACCGCGGAGCTCCCGAACGTGCGCGTCGTAGACTTGCAGGCGCACGGCGAAATCACGACGGATCTCGACCGCTACATGGACATCTATCATTTCTCGCCGGACGTCAACCGCTGGATCGTCGAGCGCGCATGCGCCGGGGAGGACCGCGTCGATGTGCGGAGCGTCGACGCCTTCGAGCAGCAACTGCGCGGTCAAATCGTCGCGTGGCAGCCGCCGACGACGCATGCGACGCGTTGACGGCGATCGCGGTCGGTAAGGTTCCCCAAAGCAACCGCAGAAGACACTCGATGAAACTCATCACCTGGAATGTGCAATGGTGCCGCGGCGTCGATCTTCGCGTCAATCCCGCGCGGATCGTTGCCGAGGCGCGGCGCCTCGCCGATTTCGACGTGCTGTGCCTGCAGGAGATCGCGGACAACTACCCCGATCCGCGCCTCGGCGGCAGCGCCGGCGAAGACCAGTTCGCGCGTCTCGCGGCGCTGTTGCCGGGGTGCACGGCGATCCCCGGCGTCGCGGTCGATCAGCCGGGCGAAGGAGGTCGTCGCAGGCGCTTCGGGAACATGATCCTGTCCCGATTGCCGGTGCTGCAGGTCTATCGCTACCTGCTGCCGTATCCGTGCGATCCGGGCCTGCCGGGGATGCCGCGCATCGCGATCGAAGCGGTCGTCGAGTCCGACGTTGGTCCTGTTCGCGTGATCACCACCCATCTCGAGTACTACTCGCACAAGCAGCGGATGGCGCAGGTCGACGCGCTGCGCAATCGCTACGCGGAAGGTCATGGCTACGCCCGCGACGGACAGATCACGATGACCGGTGGCGGTCCGTTCCATACGTATGTCCGGCCGCGCGCGACGGTGATCACCGGCGACTTCAACTTCGAGCCCGAGTGGCCGGAGTATGCGCGGATGCTCGCGCCGTTCGAGGACGGGACGCCGCCGCTCGTCGATGCCTGGCAGGTCGCGCATCCGGGTGTCCCTCATCCGTCGACGTTCAAGATCTTCCAGAAAGATCGACCGACCGACCCGGAACTGCATTGCGATTTCATTTTCGTCGGCGAGGAACTTCGTTCGCGCATCCGCGCGGTGCGTATCGATCAGGAAACGCAGGCGGCCGACCATCAGCCGGTCGTGCTGACGCTCGGATGATGCGACCGATGTCGCGCGAGCCGGCAGCGGTGTGGTGACTCCGGCGCGACGGACCGTCGACGTCGTCATTCCGACCGGAGGCGATGACGCGTCCGTTCGCCGCTGCATCGAGCGCGTGCTCGCGTCGCGCAATGCGACGGCGTTCGCGGTGCAGGTGATGATAGGCGCCGACGGCGATGCCGGCCTGACGAATTCCGACCCGCGGGTCGCGTTCGATCGTTCCCGCGGAGGGGATGCCGCGACGCGCATCAACCGGGCGATCGCAGTGCATGCGGATCGCGACATCGTGTTGCTGCAGCCGAATGCGGAGGTCTCGGGCGACTGGCTCGATCGACTCGCCGCGCACACGGTCGAGTCGGGCGCCGGCGTCGTCGCGACATTCACCGATGCGGCGGGCTCGGCCGTCTACGCGGTCGCCGGCGGTAGCGATGCGCCTGACGATGCGACGAAAGTCGCCACGCTGGACGCGCTGTTCGCCCGCGTCAACCGCGGCGAATCCGCGCACGTCACCGCGCTCGACGGGCCCTGCCTGTACATCACGCGGGAATGCCTTGCGACCGTCGGCTCCTTCCGCGTATTCGAGGGCGACGAGGGTCGCGCCGCGTCGATCGATTTCAGCCTGCGTGCGCACGCGCGCGGTTTCGAAACGCGCGTCGCGGGCGACGTGTTCATTGCGACGCGTGACACCGACGGGCGCGACCGGCCGCTGGCCAGCCATCCGGCGGCGGCCACACTCGAGAACCTGCATTCGCGCGACGCACTTCGCGATCGGACGGACGATCCCGAACTGCGGCGCCTCGCGGGTCGCGTCCACCTCGCGCGCCTCGCGGAATCGCCGCGCCCCGCGATCGTGTTCATCGCGCACCCGTGGGGCGGCGGCATCCGGCGTCACATGGACGATCTCGCGCACCTGTTGCGCGATCGCGCGGACGTGCTCTATCTCGAGCCCGCCGACGCAACGACGGTCAAGCTGCACGCACCGCTGCACGACCGGGCGTTCGCGCTGTGGTTTCGACTGCCGGACGAACTCGACGCGCTCGCCGCTACGTTGCGCGCGATCGGTGTCGTCGGGCTGCATTTCCACCACGTGCACGGGTTGCCACAGGCGATCCTCGACCTTCCTGCGGCCTGCGCGATGCCGTACGACTGCACGCTGCACGACTACTACGCGATCTGCCCGCAATACCATCTTGCCGGCGCAGATGGGCGTTACTGCGGCGAACCGGACGAAGCGGGTTGCGCCGCGTGCGTGGGTGAGCGGCCCGTGCAGTGGAAACTCGACGTCCGCGCCTGGCGAGCCGCGCTCGGCGAACTCGTGCGGAACGCCGCGCGCGTCATCGCGCCGTCGCAGGACGTCGCCGCCCGCGTCGCGCGGCATCTGCCCGGCGTATCGATCGACGTGTGGCCGCATCCCGAGCATGCGCAGGCGCCGATGCCGCGCATCATTCGGGTCGTGACGCTCGGGACGCTGTCGCGCGAAAAAGGCCTGCAGGTCGTGGATCAGTGCGCACGGCTCGTGCAGCGCCGCCGATTGCCGATGACGTTTCGCGTGCTCGGTGCGACGAGCGAGCCGCTCGTGCAGCATGCGGCGCTTTCGATCCGCGGTTCGTACGACGAAGCGACGCTGCCCGAGCTGCTTGCGGGCGAGCACGCCGACGTGCTGTTCTTTCCCGCGCAGGTTCCGGAGACTTACGCGTACACGCTGTCGATCGCGCTCGCGACGGGACTGCCGATCGTCGCTGCGGCGCTCGGTGCGTTTCCCGAACGGCTCGCCGGCAACACTGCCGCGCGCCTCGTGCCGTGGCATGCGCCCGCGGAGGCCTGGATCGCGGCGCTGCTCGACGCTGCAGGCGCCGCTGCGAGCGAAGCGCCGGCTGCGCAGGTTGCAGGCGCGGGCAGCCCGCATGCCCCAGCGCTGCCGACGCCGTCGACAGCGCGCAAAGACATGGATCCCGACCGCTACGTCGCGCTGTATGCGGCGCCGCTACCGGCGCTGAAGGCGGAGGCCGGCGTAGCGCTGCCACCCCTCGCGGCGCACCATTTCGCGCCGGTCGTCTCGCCGCACACCGCGCCGCTATCGCTGCGCGAGCTGTACGTCGCGGGCGCGCTGTGCGGTCACGCGGAGGCGCGCGCGGAACTCGGCCGGCGCATCGAAAGCGTCGAGCATGACATCGAAGCGCTTCGCGTGCTGCGCGCTCACGACCCGGGCGATACCCGCCGCGCGGCCGTCGACCTGGTGGAGGCGGAGCGCGAGGTCAGGTCGTTGCGCGAGTCGCTGCGCGAGCGCGAGGAGGCGCTGCTGGCGACGCGGCAGCGGGTTCGCGAACTCGAAACCTCGACGATCTGGCGCATGACAGCGCCGCTCCGCGTCGCCGTGCGCGTGGTGAAGCACGCGCGTACGAACGGGGCATTGCAACCGCGCGCACTGCGGCAGTTGCCGCGGTATTCGAGTCTCGCCTGGACCGTATTGCGCAACGATGGTCCGGTCGCGCTGGCGCGGCGCGCGGTTCACAAGTTGCGCGGCGGTTCCCGCTTCACGCCCGGCGCGGCGCGAACGTGGCGCGTCGCATCGCGGATCGTTCCCTTGTCGGTACCGACGTCGCCGACCCCTCGCGTGTCGATCATCGTTCCCGCGTTCGGCCAGCCGCTGTTGACGTTCACGTGCCTCGCGGGGATTGCCGCCAGCACACGCGGCGCGTTCGAAGTGCTGCTGGTCGACGACGCGTCGCCCGAGCCGCTCGCGGACGCGCTCGCCGCGGTGTCGGGCGTGCGCTTCGAGCGCAACGCCGACAACCTGGGCTTCATCGGAACGTGCAATCGCGGGGCGACGCTCGCCCGCGGCGACATCTTGGTATTGCTCAACAACGACACGATTCCGACCGAGGGCTGGCTCGACGCGCTCCTCGACGTGTTCGCGCGACACGCGGACGCAGGGCTCGTCGGTGCGAAGCTCGTCTACGCGGACGGGCGCCTGCAGGAAGCCGGAGGAATCGTGTGGCGCGACGGCAGTGCATGGAACGTCGGCCGCGGCGACGACCCGGAAAGCCCCGAATACAACTACGTGCGCGAGGTCGACTATTGCTCGGGCGCGTGCCTCGCCGTGCCGCGCGAGCTGTGGCAATCCCTCGGCGGCTTCGACACGCGTTTCGCTCCGGCGTACTACGAGGATACCGACTTCGCGTTCACCGTGCGTGCCGCCGGCCGCAAGGTGTTCTACCAGCCCGCGGCGACGATCGTGCATTTCGAAGGCCAGACGTCCGGAATCGATCCTACGCAGGGCATCAAGCGCCATCAGGCGGTCAACCAGGCCACGTTTGCGGAGAAATGGGCCGACGTGCTTCGCCGGCATCAGGTCAACGGCGCGCGCGCCGAATTCGAACGCGACCGCCAGGTCACGCGCCGGATGCTCGTCGTCGACGCCTGCCTGCTGCGGCCCGACCAGGACTCGGGCTCGATGCGCATGCAGGCGTTGCTCGAAATCGCGACGTCGCTTCGCTGCAAGGTCACGTTCGTCGCCGACAACCTCGAGCACGAGCAACCGTACGTGCGTGCGTTGCAGCAGCGCGGCGTCGAGGTGCTGTTCCATCCGTATGCGAGATCGATCGCCGACGTGCTGGCGCGGCGCGGGCGCGAGTTCGACATCGTCGTGCTGTCACGGCATTACGTGGCCGCCGAGCACATCGACGCCGTGCGCCGTTTGGCGCCTCAGGCGCGCGTCGTGTTCGATACCGTCGACCTCCACTTCCTTCGCGACGAACGTCTGGCGGCGCTCGATGGCGGGCGGGCGGCGGCGGTGTCGGCGCGTGCGCGGCGCGACGAGGAGCTGGCCCTGATCGCCAAGGCCGACGTGACGCTCGTCGTCTCGGACGTCGAGCAGGCGGTGCTGCGCGAGCTCGCGCCTGACGCGAACGTGATGCTCGTGACCAACGTGCACGCGTTGTCGGCGTCGGTGACCCCATGGCGCGAACGCCGCGACCTGGTGTTCATCGGCGGTTTCCGGCATCCGCCGAACGTCGATGCGATGCTCTGGTACGTGCGCGACGTCGTTCCGCACCTGCGCCGGCGCTTGCCCGGCGTCAAGACGTTCGTCATCGGCAGCGAGGTCACGCCGTCGGTGCGCGCGCTCGCGGCCGACGACGTCGTCGTCCTCGGCCACGTGCGGGATCTCGAGCCGTATCTGCAGGGTTGTCGCCTGTCGGTCGCGCCGTTGCGCTACGGGGCGGGCGTCAAGGGCAAGGTGAACCTTGCGATGAGTTACGGGCTGCCCGTCGTTGCAACGAGCGCTGCCGTCGAGGCGATGCATCTCGTCGCGGACGACGACGTGCTCGTCGCCGACGATGCCGACGCGTTCGCGGCCGCCGTCCAGCGCGCGTACGACGACGAAGCGCTGTGGAACCGGCTGTCCGCCGGCGGTCGCGCGAACGTCACGCGTCATTTTTCGCGGGACGTTGCGCGGGCGGCGTTGCGCGCGCTTCTTGACGGAACGCCCGTCAGCGGCGGGTGAACAGGGCGTCGAAGACGGCGTGGCCGCGCGCGACGCCGCGCGCTTCGAACTTCGTCAGCGGCCGCCACGCCGGTCGCGGCGCAAAGCCGTCGCAGGTATTCGCGAGCAGCGGCTCCGCGGAGAGCGCTGCCAGGATTTCCTCGGCGTACGGCTGCCAGTCGGTCGCGACGTGCAGGTAGCCGCTGCGCGCAAGGCGCAGCGCGAGCGCATGCACGAACCGCGGGTTCAGCAGCCGGCGCTTGTGGTGGCGCTTCTTCGGCCACGGATCGGGGAAGTACACGTGAATGCCGGCGAGCGAGGCCGTGGCTATCCGCTCGACGACGGCGACAGCGTCATCGCGAATCACGCGAACGTTCGTGATCGCGGCTGCATCGAGGCGGCGCAACAGCGCGCCGACGCCGGGCAGGTGCATCTCGACGCCGACGAAGTCGACGTCCGGTTGCGCGGCGGCGATGGCTGCGGTCGTCTCGCCCATGCCGAACCCGATTTCGAGGACGACGGGGGCAGCGCGGCCGAAGATCGCCGTCCAGTCGAGCGCTGCGTCCGACGCGATGCCGTAGCGCGGCAGCAGCTCGTCGCAGGCGCGCTGCTGCGCCGGCGACATGCGTCCCTGGCGCAACACGAAGCTGCGGATGCCGCGCGGGTGTGCGGTCGTATTGCCCGTCGCCGCCGCGGCGGGCATCAGCGCACGCGCGTCCACGTGCCGTCGTTCAGCCGTCGCTCGAGCGTCCGCGGCGTCGTTGCCGTCGCGGGCGTGTATTCGATCGCCACCGTGTCGGCGTTCTTCCACGTGACACCCGCATCGCTCCAGGCTTCCGGGGGCGCGAACGCCAGTTCCTTCCGAACTCCAGCTGCATCGACGCGCCAGACGGCGACCTCGTTCGTGCAATCCTGTGCGCAGAAGTCGGCCGTGGCGAAGCGCCGGTGGCCGGGCGCGAGCACGGGCTCGGATGGCAGGCGGAATTCACCGCCGCCGCGGCGCTGCACCCACCAGAACTCCGTGTGATCGCCGTTGGTCGCGAACAGCACGACCACGTCGAGGTCCTCGATGTAGTCCCAGACGGCGTATGAGCGGGCCCCGATAATGTTGATCGCATCGCGAAACACGGTCGAGCCCGCCGGGACCAGTTCGATTCGCAAGGCGTCGCCTTCGCGCGTGACAATGTGCTTGAGGGGCCCGAGCCGCGAGGCCTCGACGAGTCGCCCGCAATGCGCCGGGTCCTCCGCGTTCGCGCAGATCCGCGCAAGCTCCGCGGCGGTGGGCGGCGCGGCGAGCGTCGTGAACGACGTGGCGAGCGCCACGCCGGCGCAGCCTGCCGCGATGCGCAGGCGCGAACCGCTTCGCGCGTTCACGCGATCAAGCCGGACGTCGGCGAACTCGGATCTGCCGAGTAGTACTTGCGCGGCATGCGCCCCGCGAGGAACGCCTCGCGGCCCGCATCGACGGCGAGACGCATCGCGCGCGCCATGCGCACCGGGTCCTGCGCCTTCGCGATCGCCGTGTTCATCAGGACGCCCGCGCAGCCGAGTTCCATCGCGATCGCCGCATCCGACGCGGTGCCGACACCCGCATCGACCAGCACCGGCACTTTCGCCGATTCGAGGATCAGCCGCAGGTTCCACGGATTGACGATGCCCATGCCCGACCCGATCAGCGAGGCGAGCGGCATGATCGCGACGCAGCCGAGCGATTCCAGGTCGCGTGCGACGATCGGATCGTCGGACGTGTAGACCATCACCTGAAAGCCATCGGCCACCAGGCGCTCGGCAGCCCGGAGCGTTTCGCGAACATCGGGAAACAGCGACTGCGCATCGCCGAGGACTTCGAGCTTGCACAACGGATGGCCGTCGAGCAGTTCGCGCCCGAGCCTCAGCGTCCGCACTGCGTCGTCGGCCGAATAGCAGCCGGCGCTGTTCGGCAGGTACGTGAACTCGTCCGGCGGCAAGGCATCGAGGAGCGACGGTTCGCCGGCCTGCTGGTCGAGATTGGTACGGCGGATCGCAACCGTCACGATGTCGGCGCCCGCAGCGACGACCGCATCGCGCGTTTGCGCGAAGTCGCGATACTTGCCGGTGCCGACGAGCAGGCGCGAGCGATACGCGCGTCCGGCGATGACCAATGGATCGTTCAGCGCGGCCGTTGGTGCAGGCGCATTCATCACCCGCATTTTACGCCGCGGGTTGCGGACGCGCCGGCGCGCGGTCGCGTCTTCTTCGCGGTCGGGAGCCTCAACCGGGCCTAGCCGCCCCCCACTGCACCGACGATCTCGAGGCGATCGCCCGCGGCGATCGGCATCGACGCGTATTGGCTGCGCGGAACGATCTCGCCGTTCTTTTCGACGGCGATCCGCTTGCCCTCGAGGCCGAGCCGCAGCACGAGATCGGCGATCGTGCGGGCGCCCTCGACGTCGGTCGCGACGCCATTGACGGTGAGCGAGGCGAGTGCAGGCGTCATGTCCGGTAGCGAGCGAGCGCCGTGCGAAGGAATGCGAGCTGACGTGCGAAGCGCGTGCACGCCACGCAGACGACGAGGTGCAGGCGAAGCTTGACGTTTTCGACCGTCGTCAGCGCGCGCTCCTGGCGCTGTGACAACAAGCGCGTCGCTTCCCTGCACGACAGCATGTGAGTCAGTTTTCGCAGCATTGCATTCGAATGCTTCGCGTCAACGTCGCGACCCGTCGGTGAACCAGTTCTGCTCGAGGCACTGGCGCAGCGCCATCCGGGCCCGATACAGGATCACCCAAAGGTTATTCGCCGTGATCGCCAATTCCTTACAGATTTCCTCGGTTTCGAGTTCCATCACCTCGCGCATCACGAACACGCGGGCGGTGTTGGGCGGGAGCCGCTCGAGGCAGAGCTCCATGACGTCCATGAACTCGCGCCGCGCAAGCGCATTCTCGGGATCGCCCCAGTCGGCGGGGGGGGCGTGCCACGAACCGTCGTCCTTGAACAGCGGATCGAACGCTTCGCGATCCGTTTCGTCGTCGAACGTCGCGGCAGTCACCGGCTGGCGCTGCTTCTGGCGGATCGCATCGACGATCTTGTGTTTCAGGATACCCGTGAGCCACGTCTTGACGCTCGACCGCCCGGAAAAGCCGTCGCGCGCGCCGAGCGCGGCGACGAGCGTTTCCTGGACGACGTCCTCGGCGAGGTCCGCGTCGCGCAGTTGCAGTTGCGCGATGCGGATCAGATAGCGTCGGTGACGATCCAGTTCAACGGTGAAGAGCGCTGCGTCCACGTCACTCCCGGGCCGTCAGCGGTGGATCGCTGGCGGGGCCCGCCTATTAGGCCATACCGCGATCGCGCTGTTGTAGTCCGCAACGGTCGCACGAAGGCGTCCTGAAGCGTGACCCACGTCCCGGCGCTTGCTGCCGCCAAGCGTCACCGGCCCCCCGCAGGAAACCACGGTCAGCCTCGACTTTCCGCGCCGCCGATCGGGAACCGCTGCCGTCCGTTCGCTAAAAGCCGAATTCCACCGAACTTTGCACGGCGGAAAGTCGGGGTCTGACCTGCGCCTGGCCGCCGTGCGTCCTATGGCATGGGACTTGCCGCTTGCCTTCGATCATGCCCGACGACGCGATCTACGACGACACCCGGCGACCCGTCGCGGCCGATGGAGCGCCGCTCGAGCCCCAGCCGATGCCTCGAACCGCCGTGGACGTCGCGATCGCGCGCGCCGGCATCCGGCCGGTCGCGGTCGCCGCACGCGATGCCGCGTCGGAACGGCCGACGTCGAACGCGTCGTTCTACCTCGGGGTGCGCGCCAAGTTCGCCGTCGCGCTCGTCGCGAGCAGCGTCTGGTTTGCGCTCACGATCGTCGTCGCACTGCCATGGATCGCCGAATTGTCCCGCCTCGCCGGGACCGCGCTCGCGTGGTTCGCCGTTGGCGGCATCGCCCTCGTTCCGGGCTTCATGAACGCGTTCCTGATCGCGAGCCTCCTGCTCGACCGGCGTCCGGGACGGATGCAGCCGAGCCGTTATCCGGCAGTGTCGATCCTGCTTCCCGTACGCGATGCGGAGGTCGCGATCGCCGACACGTTGCGTTCGATCGCGAATCAGGATTATCCCGGCGCCTTCGAAGTCTTCGTCATCGACCGCGGTTCGAGCGATCGCACGGCAGCGATCGTCGACGCGTGCGATCACGATTGGCTGCGCCTGTTGCGGCTGCCGCTCGGCGCGAGC
>DASSEA010000181.1:0-4638 GCA_035696805.1 Casimicrobiaceae bacterium | reverse complement strand
CGATGCCCGGCGGATAAAGCCGGCTGCGCACGGCCTCGACATCGGCTGGCGATTCGTACGCCTCTGCAACGCGCTTGCGTGTATCGACGTGGGACGCCCGTTTCGAAAACAAGGTTCGATCAGCAGCGATGCGTGTGGTGCTTTGGCTGTCGCCGACGCAAGATTTTCCAAGCTGCGGTCTTCACATTTGCCGTTGCATGCATGCGCAATGGACAACGCGGAGCGTGTTTCCCTCTACCGAATCATTTTCCCCGCGATGGCATGCCTGGTGCTACGTAAGTCTCCGTGCGATCACCCGCGTTACGGCGGGATACAAGCGTCGCCAATCTGAGACGAAAGGAAACGAACATGAAGGCATGGAAACGCCATATGCTTGGGGCCGCATTGTCGATGGCGATGGCCGCCACCGCGGGCGCGGCGGGCACCAACGCCACCACGAACACGGCCGCAGGCGCGAGCAACAACACGAATGCGACTGTCGATGGAACGAACGGGATGAAGGGCGGAATGCCGGTCGAATGCGCGAACCTCACCGGACGTCCCCTGAGCGACTGCGTGCGCGATCACAACCCTTCGTCGACGCGTTCACGCGCGGGCGACCATCCGGCTGCGACGTCACCGGGCATGGGCGGCAAGGCCGCCGACTCGGACGTGCGCCGAGGCTCGGCATTGCGTAACGACAAGAGCGGCAGTGGCAGCGGCACCACGGGTACGACGGGCACGGCGGGCACCACCGGCACGGCAGGGGCGGGCCCGGCCGGCACCGGCACTGCAGGCACGACGGGTTCGGCGGGCACGGGTGCCGCCGGGTCGACGGGCGGCGGTGACACGGGCAGCAGCGGCACCGGCGGGGGCAACGGCAAGTAACGCGTCGGCAACTCACTGACGCCCGTTAAAGCGGCGGTCCGACGGCCAGCACCGCGTAATTCGCGCATGCTGGCCGAGCCGCAACGGCGTCAACGGAGAAGATCATCATGGTAGACACTGCAAGACTTGAAAGCGCGGGTAAATCACGCGTGCAGGACATGGGCGACCGCGCACAGGATTATCTCGACCGCGCGTCGCAAACGGCGTCGGACAAGATGGATCGCGTTGCCGACACGGCGCGTCGCAGTGTCGACACCGCCGCCGACTCGGCGAAGGCCGGCCTTGAATGGGCGTCCGACCAGGCGTCGATGTTGCGCGAGCGGAACACTGCGCTCGTCAACGCGGTGAGCGACACCGTCACGGCACGGCCGCTGGTAGCGATCGGCGTCGCCGCCGCCGTCGGCTATCTGCTGGGACGCGTGTTGCGCAGCGGGGATTGAACCGCGGCGCATTGTCTGCCGACCGTGACGGCCGGCGGTTCGATGCGAAAGCCAGCCGGGCCGCGCAGCGGTTCCGGCTGGTGTCGTTTCTGGCGGTCGCGCCGGCGTTCGTTTCCGGCTGCCTTACGCTGACCGCCGAACCCCGCGCGCTCCTGCAGCACGACGACGGGTCCGTCGTCGTGCAATCGATCCGGTGCGGCGGCGAGGTTGCGCGCGCCGCACAAGCGCACGCCGCTTCGAATGCGGGCCTCGATCCGCAGGCGATCCGCCTCGTCACCTGGAACCTTCACAAGCAGCAGGACGCCGGCTGGCAGCGCGACCTGACCCGGTTCGCAGCCGATCGCGACGTCGTGCTGCTGCAGGAGATCGTGCTCGATCCGCCTTTGCGTGGCGTCATCGCGGATGCCGGGCTGCGCTGGGTGATGGCGAGTTCTTTCCTGTACGAGGCACGGGACATCGGTGTGTTGACCGCGGCACGAACGGCGCCGCTCGCCACCTGCACGCAGCGTGTCGTCGAGCCGGTGTTGCGGCTGCCGAAGTCGGCGGTGATCACGTGGTTTGCGCTGCGCGACCGGGCGGCAACCCTTGCAGTCGTCAACCTGCACGCCGTGAATTTCGCGCTGTCGCTCGGTGCGTATCGCGCGCAATTCGACGCGATGGTCGACGCGCTTGCCGAGCACCGCGGTCCACTCGTGCTGGCAGGCGATCTCAATACGTGGACCGACGCCCGCAGCGCGGTCGTCAAGGACGCGGCGGAGCGGTTGGGGCTCGTAGAGATCGCGTTCGACGACGATCGGCGCCGCGTGTTCTTCGGGCACCAGCTCGACCGCATCTACGTGCGCGGTCTCGAGTGGGTCTCGGCGTCGGCGACACCTGTGACGTCGTCGGATCACAATCCGGTTGCCGCGACGCTGCGCCTTACGCACTGAATGACGCTCCTGTGGACCTGATCTGCGTGCGGCCGGAGGGCCTCTACTGTCCCCCGGGCGATTTCTACATCGATCCGTGGCGTCCGGTCGACCGCGCGGTCATCACGCATGCGCACGGCGACCACGCGCGCGGCGGCAGCGCACGCTATCTCGCGGCGCGGCCTTCAATGAGCGTTTTACGACAGCGGCTGGGCGACGTCGCGCTCGACACGCTCGCGTACGGTGCGCGAATTCGCATCCGCGACACGACGGTCTCGCTGCATCCGGCGGGGCACGTGCTCGGATCCGCGCAGGTGCGCATCGAGCATCGCGGCGAAACGTGGGTAGTCTCGGGCGATTACAAGCTCGCGCCGGACCCGACGTGTGACGCGTTCGAGCCGCTGCGTTGCGAGACGTTCGTGACCGAATCGACGTTCGGCCTTCCGATCTACCGGTGGACCGAGCCGCGTAACGTGATCGACGACATCGCGGCGTGGTGGCAGCGCAATGCAGCCGCCGGTCGCGCGAGCATCCTGTACGCCTATGCCTTCGGCAAGGCGCAACGCATCGAAACCGAACTCGCCGCCACCGGCGCGCTCGACATCGGCCCGCTGGTCGTTCATGGCGCGATCGCGTCGCTCAATGCGGCCTATCGTGCCGCGGGCGTCATGGTGCCGATCGGTCAGCGCGTCACCGAAACGGACAAGTCATCGTTGCACCGCGCGCTCGTGCTCGCGCCGCCTTCGGCCGCCGGCTCGCCGTGGCTGCGTCGATTCGGGGATTTCAGCGATGGGTTGGCATCCGGCTGGATGCAGGTTCGCGGCGCGCGCCGCCGGCGCGCGCTCGACCGCGGGTTCGTGCTCTCGGACCATGCCGATTGGCCCGCGCTCGACACGGCGATCCGCGCAACGGGGGCGGCACGCATCATCGTCACGCACGGTCATGTGCCGGTGATGGTGCGCTGGCTGAACGAACGCGGGTGGCGCGCCCAGGCGTTCGAAACGGAGTTCGACGACGAAGGCGAAGCCGATGCGCTGCCGGTGCCCGCGGCTGCGGTGAACGCTGCCGGCGCTGCCGATGCGGTCGTCGAGTGACCCCGGTCGGTGCAGCGCTTCGCCAACCTGTATGCGGAGCTCGACGCGACGACGTCGACGAACGCCAAGCTTGCCGCGCTCGAACGCTATTTCAGCGCAGCGCCAGCTGCAGACGCCGCATGGGCCGCCTACTTTCTGGCCGGCGGGCGGCCACGGCAGGCGGTGCCCACCGCCGTGCTGCGCGACGTCGCGATCGCGTCCGCGAGCATACCCGCGTGGCTGTTCGACGAGTGTTATCACGCGGTCGGCGATCTTGCGGAGACGGTCGCGCATGTGCTCCCGCCGCCCGCGCAAGTCAGCGAAACGGGACTGGCTGAGTGGATGACCAACCGCGTGCTTCCGCTGCGCGGTTTGCCGCGCGATGTCATCGCCGAGCGTCTGCGCACTTCCCTCTCCGAACTCGATGACGCCGGCCGCTTCCTGCTCCTCAAGATGCTCGGCGGCAGTTTTCGCGTCGGCGTATCGAGACTGCTCGTCACCCGGGCACTCGCGACGCGCGCGACGGTCGATCCGAAGGAGATCGCCCAGCGACTGATCGGCTACACCGGCATCGAGCGGCAGCCTACGGCAGACGATTTCCGTGCACTCGTCGCGCCGCCTTCTGCTTCGGCGCCCGCGTCCGCGCATCCGTATCCATTTTTCCTCGCTCATCCGCTGAACGCCCCGCCGGTGACGCTTGGCCTACCCGAGGACTGGCTCGTCGAATGGAAGTGGGACGGCATACGCGCGCAACTCGTGCGCCGCGGAGGAGGCACGTGCCTGTGGTCGCGCGGCGAGGAACTCATCACCGAGCGTTTTCCCGAGCTTGCCGCGATCGGCGACGCGCTCGACGACGGCACGGCGATCGATGGCGAGATCGTCGTGATGCGCGACGATCGAGTCGAACCGTTTTCGACGCTGCAGACACGCATCGGGCGCCGCGCGCTGTCGGCGAAAGTGCTCGCCCAGGCGCCGGCGGTCCTGCTCGCGTTCGATCTGATTGAACTGCAGGGCCGCGATCTTCGAGGCCGACCGCAGCACGAACGGCGAACGCTGCTCGCAACGTTCGTGATGCGCGTCGCGCACGAACGGCTTCGCCTGTCGCCGCTCGTGTCGCAGCCATCATGGGAGGACTACGCCGCACTGCGCGCGCAATCGCGCGCAAACGGTGCTGAAGGCCTGATGCTGAAGCACCGAGACGCGCGCTACGGTGTCGGCCGCACGCGCGATGCGGGAATCTGGTGGAAATGGAAGATCGACCCGATGACCGTCGACGCGGTGCTCGTCTACGCGCAGCGCGGACACGGTCGCCGCGCGAGCCTGTACTCCGACTACACGTTTGCCGTGTGG
>DASSEA010000180.1:0-4533 GCA_035696805.1 Casimicrobiaceae bacterium | reverse complement strand
CGATACGTGCGAATCCGCGCGTCGTCGCTGGCAACTCGCAGGTGCCGTCGAGCATACTACAGCCGTCAGCGAAAACTGGCCTGTGCCCGTGCAGACAAGGGGTCGCCGATCAGCCGACCAGCACCGCGCGGAAATCGTTGACGTTGGTACGCGTGGGCCCCGTGACGATGCCATCCCCCAATGCCGCAAACAGCGTGTGCGCGTCGTTATCGTCGAGCGTCATGGTGGGTACGAAGCCAAGTGCGCGCGAACGAGCCAGCGTGTCGGGTCCGATGATCGCACCCGCGACCTCTTCCTGCCCGTCGACGCCATCGGTGTCGGCGGCGAGCGCATGCACGCGCGCATCGCCTTGCAGCGCAACGGCGAGCGACAGCAGATATTCGACATTGCGGCCGCCCCGCCCCACGCCGCGAACCGTGACCGTCGTTTCTCCGCCGGACAGCAGCACGCAGGGCGGTTCGAGCGGCTGCCCGTGCAACACGACCTGGCGGGCGATCGCCGCCATCACCCTGCCCACCTCGCGCGCTTCGCCCTCGATGCTGTCGCCGAGGATCATCGGCGTGATCTGCGCATCGCGTGCAACGCTCGCCGCCGCTTCGAGCGCCATTTGCGGCGTCGCGATCAAACGATACGACGCTCGCGCCAGACGCGGATCGCCGGGTTTCACGCTTTCGGCGTCCGGCCGCGCGAGCACGTCGCGAATTGCCGCGGGAACGTCGATGCGATAGCGCGCAAGGACGGCGCGCGCATCGTCGCAGGTCGTCGGATCGGCGACCGTCGGACCCGACGCGATGTCGACGGGATCGTCGCCCGGGACGTCGGAGATCGCGAGTGTCACGACCTTCGCCGGGTGACACGCGGCGGCGAGGCGCCCGCCTTTGATCGCCGACAGGTGTCGACGGACGCAATTGATTTCGCCGATCGTGGCGCCGGACGCAAGCAACGCACGTCCGAGGTTCTGCTTGTCCGCGAGCGTTATTCCGGCGAGCGGCAACGGCAACAGCGACGATCCGCCGCCCGATATCAGCGCGACGACGAGATCGTCCGGCGTGAGGTTGGATGCGGTTTCGAGCACGCGACGCGCCGCTTCGACGCCCGCCGCGTCAGGCACCGGATGAGCGGCTTCGATGACTTCGATCGAGCGGCACGCGACCGCGTGTCCATAGCGCGTCACGACGACACCGCTGACGGACCCGCGCCACGCCGTTTCGAACGCATGCGCCATGGCGGCGGACGCCTTGCCGGCGCCGATCACGACCGTGCGGCCTGGCGACGGCTCTGGCAAATGGGCGTGAATCGCTCGGGCCGGTTGCGCCGCAAGCACCGCGGCGTCGAACATGCGGCGCAGCAGCGTACGGGCGTCCTTGGCGTCGATCATCGTGGCTTTGACTTCGGGGTCAGAGCAACAAGTCGACTTATTGCTCTGACCCCAAAGTCGTTGCTATGCTAACTCGCACGGGGATTGCGCAGACTCCCCGCATCTCAGGCGTGCGGCACGCCCAAGCTCTGCTTCCTGCAGGTGAGCCTGCGACGGAGGTGCGACTTGGCGTCCAATGCACGGCATTCCACGGCTCGTGATCCGGCAGCGCCCGACGCGCGCGCGTCCGCGCTGGATGCGCGCGAGTTGCGCTGGCTTCTCGCGGCGCGCGGCTTGCGCGCGTTCGGCGACGGTTACGTAAGCCTGCTGCTGCCGATTTACCTGCTCTCGCTCGGCTATGCGCCGCTCGATGTCGGCATGCTCGCCACCGCCACGCTGCTCGGTTCAGGGATGCTCACGCTCGTCGTCGGATTGCAGGCGCATCGCTTCCGGAGCCGAACGCTGCTGCTCGCGGCGGCGGCGTTGATGACGGCGACGGGCGTTTCGTTCGCGTCGATCACCGATTTCTGGCCGCTGCTGATCATTGCGATCGTAGGCACGCTGAACCCATCGAGCGGCGACGTCAGCGTGTTCCTGCCGCTCGAGCATTCGATGCTCGCGCAAGCGGCCACTGAACGCACGCGTACGGCATGGTTCGCGCGCTACAGCCTGGTCGGCGCGCTGCTCGCCGCGGCGGGCGCCTTGTGCGCCGGTATGCCGCAATGGCTGGCCCTGCATGGCGTCCGTATGCACGCGGCCTATCAGGCGATGTTCGTGCTGTACGCGCTGATCGGTGTCGCATGCGCGGCGTGTTATCGCCGCTTGCCGGTGCGGGCCGCCGACTCGGCCGTCACCCGCAGCGCCCCGCTCCGCGAGAGCCGACGGGTCGTCGTCACGCTCGCCGCGCTGTTCAGCGTCGACGCCTTCGCGGGCGGACTGATCGTGCAGTCGATGCTCGCGCTGTGGCTGTTCCAGCGCTTCGCGCTGTCGCCGGCGACGGCGGGCGTGATTTTCTTCTGGACCGGCGTGCTGTCGGCGTTCTCGTATCTCGTGGCGGTGCGCATCGCGAGTCGGATCGGGCTCGTCTACACGATGGTGTTCACGCACTTGCCGTCGAGCGTGCTGCTGATCCTCGTTCCGTTCGCCCCGAATCTCGCCGCGTGCATCGGCTTGCTGCTCGTGCGGAGCGCCCTGTCGCAAATGGACGTACCGACGCGCAGCGCATTCGTCATGTCGGTCGTACCACCTCACGAGCGCGCGGCAGCGGCGAGCGTCACGTCGGTACCGCGCAGCCTTGCCGCCGCGTCGAGTCCGCTCCTCGCCGGTTACCTGCTCGGTCTCTCGACGTTCGGCTGGCCGCTGATCGCGGCAGGCGCCCTCAAGATCGTCTACGACCTCCTGTTGCTCGCGCGCTTCGGGGGTGGATCGGGCGACCGGAACGTTCGCCCGCCGCCGCCCATCCAATGAACAGCTGCCCAACCGAGGAGGCGAAAACGTGCGCACGCCCGCCAACATTGCCGGCCATCCGATTCATCCGATGCTCGTCCCGATCCCGATCGGGCTCTGGATTTTCTCGTTCGTCTGCGATCTCGTGTTCGTCTTCGGCAGCGGCGCCCCGGTTTGGAGCACGGTCGCGCTTTACACGATGGCGGGCGGCATCGTCGGCGCGCTCGCCGCCGCGGTATTCGGGTTCATCGACCTCCTGTCGCTGCAGTCTGAGCCACGGAGAACCGCGCTCGTCCACATGACGATCAACCTGATCGTCGTCGTCCTGTACCTCGTGAATTTCTGGTTCCGTCGCGAAACGCCTGACAATCTAGGCGGCTACGTGTGGCTGTCGCTTCTGGCGATCGGCCTTCTCGTCGTATCGGGCTGGCTCGGCGGAAAGCTCGTGTACATCCTTGGCGTCGCCGTCAGCGCGGCGGCGGATCCGCAGCGGCGGGGGTGACGCGTTCGAACTTAGCGTCATCCGTGTCCTCCAAACGACGGCTGTATGCGTCGCATTGCCATGGCGCGTTGCGACGGTGCGGCCATTCGCGATTTTGATGACTGGAGCGACAAACATGAAGCTTCGCAATGCACTCGTTGCCGCCGGATGCGCGCTTGCCCTCGGCGGTTGCTACACGATGGAAGGGATCGGCACCGACGTCGCGCGCGGCGGGCAGAAGATCCAGGACGCATCGCAGAAGGTGCGGCAGGAGTGGCGCGAGGCCCGCGATCGCAACGATCGCGAGTACGAAGCTTCCCGCCGCACCTGCAGCGGACTCGCCGGCGCGGACCGTGACGCCTGCATGGACCGCGCACACGCTCATCATCGCGCGCAGATGAGCGAGGCGAGGCGCATGCATCCGCGGAGCGGCATGCGAACCGAGTCGGAGGAAGACCGGATGGAGGACGCGTACGACGCCGCGCGCGAACGCTGTGAACCCCTGCGCGGCGCCGACGAGGACCGTTGCATGGCAGACGCGCGCGCCCGTTACCGTCGCTGATTCCTCGCAGGCTGCCTGCGCCGCAACGGCCCGGGCAGCCTCCGCGCTCGCACTCCGGCGGGTGTGTCGTGCCGTGTAACATGCACGTCCATGTCTGCCGGCGAAGTCGAATCGGCGTCGGCGTGGATGCGCCTGGTCGTCACGTTGACGCTGTCGACGCTCGGTGGCGTCGGCATGTGGTCGGTCGTCGTCGCGCTGCCGGCGGTGCAGACCGAATTCGGCGTCGCGCGCGCCGATGCATCGCTGCCGTATACGCTGACGATGATCAGCTTCGGTGTCGCCGGCATCGTCATGGGGCGGCTGTCCGACCGCCACGGCGTGATGCTGCCGGTGATGCTCGGCACGCTGCTGCTCGCGCTCGGCTACGTCGCGGCGGCGTCGGCGCCGTCGCTCGGTTATTACACGCTCGCGCAGGGACTGCTGATCGGCGCCGGAAGCTCGGCGACGTTCGCGCCCCTGCTCGCGCACACGTCGCTGTGGTTCGTGCGCCGGCGCGGGATCGCGGTGGCGATCTTCGCCAGCGGCAACTACCTCGCCGGCACGCTGTGGCCGCCGGTCGTCGAGTACTTCATTCGCACCGCAGGCTGGCGGCCGACGTACGTGGGGATCGCGCTGTTTTGTGCCGCCACCATGGTCCCGCTGGCGCTGCTGCTGCGCAAACGCCCGCCCGCGAGCGACGAGACGGCG
>DASSEA010000179.1:0-2306 GCA_035696805.1 Casimicrobiaceae bacterium | reverse complement strand
GATGCTGCGCGCTTCGGACACGGTGCGCGCGATCAGCTCCAGTGACGTCGGCCAGTCGAGTCCCATGCCGCGCTGCGCGGTGTCCATCGCTTCGGCAACGCCGAATCCCTGTTCCCACAGGTAACGGCGGTAGGCGAGCGTCGCATCCCAGTCGATTGCGCTGGCGAGCCACGGATCGACGTTCGCGCGCGGGTCGGACACGACGTGCGCGGCGGCGAAGGCGACGCGATTCCACGCCGGACGCACGCCGGGCGTGCGGGGCGGCGCGTTACCCGCGAGCGTGTAGGGCGTGACGCGGCCATCGGATGTGATCAGCTTGATCGATGACATGGGGACTTTGGGGTCAGAGCAATAAGTCGACTTTGGGGTCAGAGCAATAAGTCGCGCCGTGCACGGTCCCCCCAAGTCGAGGTCTGAGCGCGCTTACTTATTGCTCTGACCCCAAAGTCAGCGAGGGTACGTCCAGCATTCGCCGCTCCGCCCAGCTGCGCAGCCCGAGTTCGGCGAGTTGCACGCCCTTCGCGCCCTCGAGCAGGTTCCAGCGAAACGGGCCGCCGTCGACGACGTGCCGCAGGAAGAGCTCCCATTCCGCCTTGAACGCGTTCTCGTAGCTGCGGTTGGCGGGCATCTTCTGCCAGTTGCCGAAGAAGTCGATCGTCTGCGGCACGTCCGGGTTCCATACGGGCTTTGGCGTCGTCGCGCGCGGTTGCACCCAGCAGTCGGTCAGGCCCGCGACCGCCGATCCGAGCGTGCCGTCGACATGGAATGTCGCCAGATCGTCGCGACGCACGCGGGTCGTCCACGAGCTGTTGATCTGCGCGATGACGCCGTTCGCGAGTTCGAACGTCGCGTACGCGGCGTCGTCGGCCGTTGCGGTATAGCGGACCCCGCGTTCGTCCCAGCGTTCGCCGATGTGCGTCGCGCCGACGCACATGACGCTTTTCACCCCGCCGAACAGGTTGTCGAGCACGTACCGCCAGTGGCACAGCATGTCGACGATGATGCCGCCGTCCTCTTCCTTGCGATAGTTCCACGACGGTCGCTGCGCCGGCTGCCAATCACCCTCGAACACCCAGTAGCCGAACTCGCCGCGCACCGACAGGATGCGCCCGAAGAAGCCGCTGTCGATCAGCATCTGCAGCTTGAGCAGACCGGGCAGCCACAGCTTGTCCTGAACCACGCCGTGCCGCACGCCGGCCCGCTCCGCTCGACGATAGAGATCGAGTGCGTCCTCGAGCGTCGTCGCGACCGGCTTCTCCGTGTAGATGTGCTTGCCGGCGTCGATCGCGCGCCGAATGAGTTGCGCGCGAAGTCCGGTCGATGCCGAATCGAAGTAGATTGCATCGTTGCGATCGGACAGCGCGGCGTCGAGATCGGTCGTCCAGCGCGTGACGCCGTGCTGTTTCGCGAGCGCTTCGATCTTCGCGGCGTTGCGTCCGACGAGGATCGGGTCGGGCATGATGCGTTTCCCGGCATCCGCCAGAACGCCGCCTTGCGCGCGGATCGCATTGATCGAGCGTACGAGATGCTGGTTCGTGCCCATGCGGCCGGTGACGCCGTTCATGATGATGCCGACGCGCAGTTCGGTCATGGTCGAGTCCGTACCTGAGGGGTCGTGGGTTCGCCGGCGCTCGCGACGTGCGGCTCCGGCTGCATGCGCATCGGTGTGAGCGTTTCCGCGTCGGGCCACGCGGCGGTTGCGAAACCGCGCGCGGCAAGCGAGCCGACGGCGATGCGGCCGTCGCGTATGGCAAGTCGCACGTCGTCGCCGTCCGCCTCGTACAGATCGCGATGCGCGTCGAGAAACGCGCGTTGCTCGCGCAGGCTCGCCTGCTGCCCGGCGAACCCGTTTGCGTAATGATGGCCATTGCGCTCGACGTGCGTGAGCCCGACGAGGCTCGCGAGCGCCAGATCCTGCTGCACCGCCACGCCGGCCTGCGCCGTCAGGTCCTCGCCGGTCATGAACGCCCTCAACGTCGCAAAGCCTGCATTCCAGCGAATGCAGCGCGCCGCATTCAGCAGCGACTTGTAGACACCCTTGCAGCTCTTGCTGGAAACCCCGGCATAGCCCTGCGCGCGCGCTTGCGGAAACGCATCCATCGTCGCATCCGACTCGTCGATGATGAGCGGCATGTCGCGGGCGAAAGGCCGCACATCGATGTCGAGCGCAAACGCGCGAGCGAACGGCTGCTCGAGGTAGAGGACGGCATCGCGCAATCGCGCGAGTCGCGGCTCGCCTCGGAGTCGCTCCTGGAATGCCGACAGCGCGTTGGCATCGGCAAATTGCTCGTTGCCGTCGAGGGTGA
>DASSEA010000178.1:0-4456 GCA_035696805.1 Casimicrobiaceae bacterium | reverse complement strand
GCGCCGACCTACGAGGAGCTGTCGCCGTCGACCGAGCTGCTCGAGACCGGCATCAAGGTCATCGACCTCATCTGTCCTTTCGCGAAGGGCGGAAAAATCGGGCTCTTCGGCGGTGCCGGCGTCGGCAAGACGGTCACGATGATGGAGCTCATCAACAACATCGCAACGGCTCACTCCGGGCTGTCGGTATTCGCGGGCGTCGGCGAGCGGACGCGCGAAGGCAACGACTTCTATCACGAGATGATGGATGCCGGCGTCGTCAACAAGGACGACCTTTCGAAGTCCAAGGTCGCGATGGTTTACGGGCAGATGAACGAACCGCCCGGCAACCGCCTGCGCGTTGCGCTGACGGGCCTGACGATCGCGGAGAACTTCCGCGACGAGGGCCGCGACGTACTGCTGTTCATCGACAATATCTACCGCTTCACGCTGGCCGGAACCGAAGTATCCGCGCTGCTCGGCCGGATGCCGTCCGCCGTGGGCTATCAGCCGACGCTCGCTGAGGAAATGGGCCGGCTGCAGGAGCGCATCACGTCGACCAAGACCGGCTCGATTACGTCGATCCAGGCGGTCTACGTGCCCGCGGACGACTTGACCGATCCATCGCCGGCGACCACGTTCGGCCATCTCGACGCCACCGTCGTGCTGTCACGCGATATCGCGGCGCTCGGCATCTATCCGTCGGTCGACCCGCTCGACTCGACGTCGCGGCAGGTGGACCCGAATGTCATCGGCGAAGAGCACTACTCGACGACGCGCGCCGTGCAGTCGGTTCTGCAGCGTTACAAGGAGCTGCGCGACATCATCGCGATTCTCGGGATGGACGAACTGTCGCCCGAGGACAAGCTGGCGGTGGCGCGCGCGCGCAAGATCCAGCGCTTCCTGTCGCAGCCGTTTACCGTCGCCGAAGTGTTCACCGGCTCTCCCGGCAAGTACGTGTCGCTGAAGGACACGATCAAGGGGTTCCGGATGATCGTCGGCGGCGAATGCGACGCGCTGCCCGAACAGGCGTTCTACATGGTCGGGACGATCGAGGAAGCGTTCGAGAAGGCGAAGACACTCCAGTAGAGAGCCATGGCGAAAACCTTCCACGTCGACGTCGTCAGCGCCGAGGAGCAGATCTATTCGGGCGAGGCGGAATTCGTCGTCCTGCCCGGCATGATGGGCGAGCTCGGCATCTACCCGCGTCACACGCCGCTGTTCACGCAGATCAAGCCCGGCTCGGTGCGGATCAAGCCCGCCAACTCGCCCGACGAGGAGCTGGTCTTCGTGCAGGGCGGTTTCCTCGAGGTGCAGCCGCACCTGGTGACGGTGCTGGCGGACACGGCGATCCGCGCGAAGGACCTGGACGAGAAGGCGGCGCTCGAAGCGAAGCGCGCCGCCGAAGAGGCGATGCAGAACAAGACGTCGAAGGAAGAGATCGCGCACGCGGAGGCCGAGCTTTCCGCCGCGCTCGCGCAGCTTGAGGCGATCCGCAAGCTGCGCCACCGCGCGTAGCGCCTCGTTCCGATTGCCCAGCCGCTTGGGCGACGCCGAGCTCACTCGGCGCCCGGACCCATCCGCCGGCGCAGCTTTGTGCGTTGCGGCGGCCCCGCGCCGGCCCCACGTATCGATCGTGCGCGACGTCACGGCGTCTGCTAGGATGCTGCATTGCAACATAAACGGGCGCCGCCCCGATTCGCCATGCCCAACCTGAACCAGACGATCGACCGCTCGCTGCAGATTTCGCGCAACGTCGCGACGGTCTACGAACGGCGCATCCGCGAGGCGGTCGACGCCTATACGGCCCGGGTTCGCCGCGCCCAGGCGCGATACGTCGCAGACGCGGCGCCCGCGAAGCGCCTCAGTCCGCAGCAGGCGTGGACCGAATGGGCCGACTACGGCGTCGATTTCGTGCAACGCTCGATCCTGTTCTGGGACACGCTGCGGCAGCGCGGCAACAACTGGATCGCGCACGAGGCCGCCGGCAAGCCGCCGGTGCTCGCCTATCGCTACGAAATGCTCGCCGACGGCCGCGCGTTCGAGCGTCCCGTCAATCACGCGCTCGTGCGCATCGTTCCGCCCGCGGGCATCGACATCGACGACCGGCTTCGCCCGTACATCATCATCGACCCGCGCGCCGGGCACGGGCCCGGCATCGGCGGATTCAAGGAAGACTCGGAAGTGGGCGTGGCGCTCTCCGCGGGTCATCCGGTCTATTTCGTCATCTTCTATCCGGAACCCGAAGCGGGACAGACGCTCGCCGACGTCACCGATGCCGAAGCCGAATTCGTGCGCATCGTCGCGGAGCGGCACCCCGAGAGTCCCAAGCCGGTGCTCGTCGGTAATTGCCAGGGGGGATGGGCGGTGATGATGCTGGCAGCGGCGCGTCCCGACATCGCCGGCGCACTCGTCATCAATGGCGCGCCGATGTCGTACTGGGCAGGCAACGACGGCGACAACCCGATGCGGTATGCGGGAGGCCTCGCCGGCGGCGCATGGCTGTCGCTGCTCGCGAGCGACCTCGGCGGCGGCAAGTTCGACGGCGCGCATCTCGTGCAGAACTTCGAGCATCTGAATCCCGCGAACACGTACTGGGACAAGTACTACCACCTGTTCGACGACATCGACGACGAGGCGCAGCGCTTTCTCGAATTCGAGCGCTGGTGGGGCGGGTTCTACCTGATGAACGAGGAGGAGATCCGCTGGATCGTCAACAACCTGTTCATCGGCAACAAGCTGTCGCAGGGGGAAGCGCGACTCGGGCCGGGGCGCTATTTCGACCTGAAGTCGATCAAGCAGCCGATCATCGTGTTCGCGTCGATGGGCGACAACATCACGCCGCCGCAGCAGGCGTTCAACTGGATCAGCGACATCTACTCGAGTACCGAGGAGATCAAGGCCAACGGGCAGACGATCGTTGGTTTGATCCACGAGGACGTCGGGCACCTCGGCATCTTCGTTTCCGGCAAGGTCGCGAAGAAGGAGCATACGCAGATCGTGTCCGTGCTGAAGTCGATCGAGGCGCTGCCACCCGGGCTGTATGGCATGGAGATCCACGAAGCGGCGATGGCCGACGGCACGGTCGAATACGACGTCACGCTGCACGAGCGCAAGCTCGAGGATCTCAAGCGATTGCAGAAATTCGATCGCGTCGACGAAAAGCCTTTCGAAGCGGTCGCTGCGCTCTCCGAATTGACCGAGCGCGCCTACGAACTCCTCGTGCGGCCGGTCGTGCGGGAAGCGGTACCGGATTGGCTCGCCAAGATCCTGCGCGAATGGCACCCGCTGCGCGTGCAGCGGTGGTGGCTGTCCGATCGCAATCCGATGCTCGCGGGCATCGCGCCCGCCGCCGCGATCGCGCGTGCCTATCGACGGCCCCGCGGGACCGACAACGCCGGACGGCATGCCGAGCGTCTGCTTTCCGAATGCATGAGTGCTGCACTCGATCTGTACCGCGACGTGCGCGATGCCGGGAGCGAGGCTGCGTTCTTCGAGGTGTACGGCAACATGCTGTCGCTGCAGATGGCCGACCAGCGCGCGGTGATCCGCAAGCAGACGCGCTTCGATGCGCGTGCGCTGCCCGCCGTGCGTCAGGTGCTGGACGAAATGGACCAGGGCGGCCTGCCCGAGGCGATCATTCGCACCGGGATCCTCGTGGTCAAGGCGGGCGGTGGCAAGCGGCGACTTGCGCAGATGGCGCACACGCGCGAGCTGCTCGCGCCGACCGGCGTCTTGCGCCATATCGACGAGGATCAGTTCCGGCGGCTGCTGCACGAGGAAACGCTCGTCGTCGAATTCGAACCGGTGCAGGCCAGGCGCTCGCTCGGCAAGCTGGTGCGTAACGCCGGCGATCGCGAAAAATTGAATCGCGTGTTCGATTCGCTCGCGGCCGATCCTTCGCTCGATGCCAAACAGCAGGCACTCCTCGTCGAGCTGCGCAAACTCGTGCCGAGGCCTGCGCCTGAAGCAGCGCATCCGGCGCGCAAGCGCACGACGCGATTTTCTGCACCGCCAGGTCGCAAGGCGAAGCGTCCCTCGGCGCGCGCGGCAGCGGCGGCACGGGCGGAGTAGCATTTGATCGTGGCGGGCGCTTCTTTCCCTGGCGGCGTGCGCGTCGAAAAGGACGCGCTCGGGGAAGTGCGCGTCCCCGCCGAACACCTGTGGGGCGCGCAGACACAGCGGTCGATCGACAATTTCCCGATCGGCGTCGATCGCTTCCGCTGGGGCCGCGGCGTGATCCGCGCCTTCGGTGTCCTGAAGAAAGCCGCGGCGATTGCCAACGGGGAGCTCTCCGAGCTTCCCGCGAACAAGGTGGCGTTGGTCGAGCGTGCGGCGCAGGACGTGATCGAAGGCGCGCTCGATGCCGAGTTTCCGCTCGTCGTGTTCCAGACCGGTTCCGGCACGCAGTCCAACATGAACGCGAACGAGGTGATCGCCAATCGCGCGATACAGCTCGCCGGCGGCGTCGTCGGTT
>DASSEA010000177.1:0-3835 GCA_035696805.1 Casimicrobiaceae bacterium | reverse complement strand
CTGCAAGTTCGGTTGTCACGCCATCACCACACCAGCAGTACCGGCATGCCGAGCGCCGTTTCCTTTCGAACGTTCGCGCCGGCGCCGCGCACGGCCTGATCGAACGCCTGCAAAGGCGCCGCCACGTCGCCCGTCGTGCGTGCCGTTGCGACGAGGCCGAATTCCATGCGACCCGATTCCGCGGTGACGATACCCGTCCAGAGGGGCTCGGCATGGCTGCCGTCGCTTACTTCCGCCACGTGCCACAACCGCAGCACCAGCCGCGTCGTCGCGTCGAGCGGCCGCACGAACGTCAACGCCGGCGCTTGTCCCTGATGCAGCTTGGGTAATACCGGCAATTCGCCGATCGGGGTTGCGGGCACCAGCCACAACAACGCCGCACTCGACTTCCACGGCGCGGGCTCGCGCCAGCCGGCTGCGCGCAACACCTCGCCGATGCGAGCCGTCGATGCAGCCCACTGCAGCGAAAACGGTTCCTCGCGCTGACCGCGCACTTCCGAACGTGCGCGCGGAAAGCCTTGCCAATCACCGCCCCTCCACGCGTCGAGCGTGAGCGTCCGCAGCGCCGCCGGTTTCGCATAGCGATCGATATCCCGATCGTGATAGCGATGCGCATACGCAGTCCCGAAGAACGCGAGCGCGGTCAACGTCACGAGCAGCGTCGGCAACGCCCGCAACGGCCGCTCACGGACGTGATGAATGTAGGCGATGCACAGCAATCCGATCCAGGCGAGACCAAGGCCGACGCTCGCCGCGACATCCGAAAACCAGTGGGCGCCGAGGTACAGGCGCGAGAAAGCAATCAGGACGGCGATACCGGCAGCCGGCAGCGCGACCGCAATTTTCTGCCAGCCCGGCTTGCCGTGCGCGACGAGGAACGCCAGGAAGCCGTACACGACGATCGACAACGCCGCGTGGCCGCTCGGGAAAGAGTAAGGATCGACGAGCGCGTACGGCGTTTCCGGTCGCACGCGGCTAAAGCCGGTCTTCAGCACGAGGACGAGCACGGCCGCGAACGTGGACGCCCCGACCCAGTACGCGAGCGTCTGCCAGCGGCGCATTACGGCGAACCAGATCGAGACGACGACGACGACGGCCACGGTCACGTAGGTGCTGCCGAGTTGCGTGAGCGTCACCATGACGTCGTCGACGCCGCCGGTACGCAACGCCTGCAGCGCATCGAGAATCGTATGGTCGGTTTCTACGAGCGTGTCGCGCGTGACCACGTCCTCGACGACGCCGAGGAACAGCCATGCGCCGCCGATGAGAAGCGTCGCCGCCACGAGCAGCGATGTCGATTCGCGGCGGGCAGGATCCACCAGCGGCAGCACCAGTTTCGCGAGGAAGCCGGGCCTTTCGGATACATGACGAACGATGCGCTCCTGGAGCACGCGGACGTACGGCCAGGCCAGACGTATGACGAGCCGGATGACGACGGCGATCACCCACAGGCCGACGACGATCAGCGCGACGAGCGCCACCAATCGCGCGCTCACTGCGCCGGCGAGCTGCAACGACGCACCGAACAGCGCGCCAGGCAGCAGATGGGCAACGGCCCACGCGATCGCCGACAGCACGTTCATCGTGTAGAACTGCACCCGCGGCATGTTCGACATGCCTGCGATGATCGGGACGACGGCGCGCGTAGGTCCGAAGAAGCGACCGAGGAACACGCTCTTGCCGCCGTGCCTGCCGAAGTAAGCTTCGCCGCGCGCGAGGAGCTGAGGATGGTCGCGGAGCGGCCACATCGACCGGATCGCGTCGTGATAGCGGCGCCCGACGAAATAACTGATGCCGTCCCCCGCCGTCGCACCGGCGACGGCGGCGATCGTGGCGAGCCACGGATCGAGCGCCTTCAGTCCGACGAGCATGCCGCCGACGAAGACGATCGTGCTGCCGGGCACGATCGTTCCGATCACCGCGACCGATTCGGCGAACGACGCCGCGAACACGGCGGCGAGCGCCAGCGCCGAATGCGCCGACAGATACGCGATCAGCGCTTCGAGGTGGGCTTCCAGTGCATTCGGCCTCGCGCGTCAGACACGACCGCGCCGGCCCCTCGTGGATTCCGAACCCCGTCGATGGATGTCACCCACGGCCGCTCTTACGGCGAGTCGCGGAGCGAAAGTCCCCGGCTCCCGACGACCTTCGCGTAGAAGCGTGCGCTGTCCTTCGGCGTGCGCTTCTGCGTCTCGAAATCGACATGCACGATGCCGAAGCGTTTCGAGTAGCCGAGCGACCATTCGAAATTGTCGAGCAGCGACCATGCAAAGTAGCCACGGACGTCCGCGCCGGCAGCGAGCGCATCCGCGACCGCGTGGAGGTGCTTGCGCAGGTAATCGACCCGCAGGGGGTCGGCGAGCTGTTCGCCTTCGACGACCGGCGGGTCGAAAAACGCAGCGCCATTCTCTGTCACGTAGAGCGGCGGATTGCCGTAGCGCCGGCTGACCCAGGCAAGCGTGTCCGTCAAACCCTGCGGAAAGACCTCCCAATTCGTTTCGGTATACGTCGCGCGCGGCTGCCGGACGGGCGCCGCCTGCAACGGCCATGCTTGCGCGTCGAAGCAGGTGACGCTGCGCGTGTAGTAGTTGACGCCGACGAAATCGATCGGTTGGCGGATCAGCGCGAGATCGTCCGCCGGCCACCGCGGCCACGCCTCGCCGAAAATCTCCTCGAGCGCACGCGGGTAGCGGCCGAGGAAGACGGGGTCGAGATACTGGCGGTTCATGTACGCATGCGCGCGCGCGGTCGCTGCCCGATCTTCCGCGGAATCGGACGCCGCATACTTCGGCTCCAGGTTCACGACGATGCCGACGGCGTGACGTCCGATCGATCGATACGCCTGCACTGCACTGCCGTGAGCCCGCAGCAGGTTGTGCGTGGCGATCGGCGCTTCGAAGCGATTGCGATGACCCGGCGCGAGCGCGCCGTGCAGATAGCCGCCGTCGGTCACGACCCACGGCTCGTTCAGCGTCGCCCACAACTTCACGCGATCGTCGAGCTTGCGAAAGACGACCGCCGCATAGTCGGCGAACCAGCCGGCGATGTCCGGGTTGAGCCAGCCGCCGCGGTCGTCGAGCGCGGCCGGCAGATCCCAGTGGAACAGCGTCACGGCGGGTGCAATGCCGTGCGCCAGCAGCGTGTCGACGAGGCGGTCGTAATGGGCGAGCCCCTGTGCGTTGACGCTGCCACGGCCCTCGGGCATCACCCGCGCCCAAGCAATGCTGAAGCGGTACGCGTTGAGACCCAGCGTCTTCATCAGCGCGGCGTCGTCGGCGTAGCGCCGATACTGGTCGCACGCGACGTCGCCGTTGTCGCCGTCGCGAACGAGGCCCGGCGTGCGCGTGAAGCGCTGCCAGATGCTCGGACCCGCGCCGTCGGCGAGGGGCGAACCCTCGACCTGGTACGCGGACGTCGCAGTGCCCCAGAGAAAGCCGGCAGGAAAATCGGTCGTGCGCTCGCGGGTGGCGGCCATGGCGTGGCGGGGTCGAATCCGATAACGATAAGCGATCAGCGCGAAAGCTGCAGCACGACCTTCGCTTCGAGTTCATCGATCCGCAGCTCGTTGCCCCGAATGATCGCCGGCTTGCCGTTGATCGTCGCGTGCAGCGGACGCTGCCACGGCCCGGCCAGCACGAAGCCACCGGGCGGAAGACGGCCGCTTGCCGACACCGTGAGCTCTGCGATGCGTTGATCGGTGCGCACCAGCGAGTACGACACGGTTCCGTAAGGCGTATACAGGCCGCGCATCGAAACGCCGGCGCGATCGAGCCATGCCGCGGGAATGCCCCCGGCCAGGATCATCGCGCCATCGCTGCGCTCGTACGCGAAGAGG
>DASSEA010000176.1:0-5202 GCA_035696805.1 Casimicrobiaceae bacterium | reverse complement strand
CGTCGCGCTACGTGGCGTTGCGCGCTACCGCCAAGGCGTGGGGCGTGACGCTGAACGACGCGCTGCTCGCGTTGCTGCTGCTCGCGCAAGACGCGCAGATGCCCGAGCGCGATCGGAGCAAGCGCCGCAGCGAATTTGCCGTCGCGTCGATCATGAACCTGCGCGACGCGCACGGCCTCGACGTGCAGCGAACGTTCGGGCAGTTCCTGAGCTCGTTCCGCATATCGCATCCGGTTCCGCCGGGCATCACGCTGCAGCAGCTCGCGCAGGACGTTCACCAGGCGACATCGCGGATCAAGAGCGAACGCCTCTACCTAACGACGCTGTCGGCGATCGCGATCGATCGGATGCTCGGCCGTTTCCAGGATCGCCAGCAGCGGCTCGGCGTGTATGCGAAGAGCTACCCGGTCGGCGCCGGCATTTCGTCGCTCAATGTCAACGCGTTGTGGCGAGGCTCCGGTGACGCGGCACCACTCTACGTTCGCGGCGTGCCGACGGGACCCGCGTCCCCGCTGGTGATCGCAGTGACGACGTCCGGCGACACGCTGTGCGCCGGCGTCTCCTATCGAACCACGGCGTTCACCGCCGACGCTGTCGCTAGAATTCGCGACGACATGATCCATCGCATCCAAGGGCTTTCATGAACTCGATTCATCGCAGGTTCGCAGCACTCCTCGCGGCCGTCGCGCTCGCGCTCGTCGGCTGCGCAACGCAACCGCCCGACGACGCCGCCGCAGGTTCGTCCGCCCCGCGCGGCACCGTCATGCCGGATCGCGCGCTGCAGGAGCGGCTGCTGGCGCTCGACCCCGAGCACATCAGCGATCGCGACGTGCGCGACGTCCTTGCGAAAGGGCCGACGCCGCGCATCATCCTGCTGCACGGCGGCGTGTTCCCGGTGCACCTGGTGATGATTTCGTTCGGCCGGTTTCTGACGGGGATGGGTTATCCGGAGTCGAGAATCCGCGATCCCGGCGATGGCCAGTGGTCGTACAGTCCGTACCTTCGCACCGAGCAGCTCGCCGGTCTCGTCGGGTGGCAGTACGAGCACGACGGTCTCCATCCGATGCTGATCGGTCACAGCCAGGGCGGGCTTTCGGCGGTGCGCATCCTCAAGGATCTCGCGGGACAGGGCGGCGACAGCCTGCGCGTGTGGAATCCGCTCACCGCGACGCTGGAACCGCGCACGACGATCGTCGATCCGCTCACGGGCCGCGAGCGTCCGGTGGTCGGGGTATCGGTTTCCTATGCGTCCGCCATCGGCGCCGGCGGCTGGGCGTTGCTGCTGCCGAACTGGTGGGAAGACCTCGATACGCTGCGCAGGATCCCGGATACCGTCGAGGATTTCACCGGCTATTTCATCGAAGTCGATCTGTTCGCGCTAAGCCTTCCCGGCAATCCGCTCGACAAGCGGTACGAAAACGGCGGCAAGGCGCGCGTGCGCAACGTCACGCTGCCCGCCTCGTACAATCACGTCGTCGCACCGGTCACGCACACGCTCGCGCAGGATCCGGCCGTGCGCGACTGGATCAATGCGTACGTGCCGGGCGACAGCCGCGACACGTCGTCGCTGCCGCCGGATGCGGCCGGCCATGTGCTGTGGGCAGCCGACGTCTGGTACAGCATCAAGAAGCACTGGTGCCTCGAAGCGCAGCGCTGGGTTCGCGCGCAACGCGACCGCGTGCCGGCGGGGCGCGCGGCGCAGTAAATGCGCTTCGACGTCATCGCGCACGCGGAGTAAGCGGGGCCGACGCGGCGAGCGCGCGCCCGCGTAGAATAGCGGGCTTTTCCAAGGTCGCGACACCCGTTCACGCCGCGCTTCGGGCGGCTCGCCGACCCACGCGGCGCCGGCCCGCGCAAGGACCGGCGCTGAAGCGTCCCGTTTGCGAATGCCCGATCAACCGCTACGCGCTCTCCACGGCAAGGTTGCGCTCGTCACCGGCGCCGCGCGCGGCATCGGCCGCGCGATCACGCTGAAGCTCGCTTCGGAAGGCGCGAACGTCGCGATCAACTACTACAACAGCCACGACGAGGCGGAAGCGCTTTGCGCCGACGTCCGAAAGCTCGGAAGGCAGGCGATCGCACTTCAGGGCAGCGTTGGCGTTCCGGACAGCGTCGACGAGATGTTCGACGCGCTCCGTCAGACGTACGACCGCCTCGACATCGTCGTCAGCAACGCGGCTTCCGGCGTGCTGAAGCCCGTCATGGACATGGGTCTCAAGCACTTTCGCTGGTGCATGGAGACCAACGCGCTCGCGGTGAGCCTGCTCGCGCAGCGCGCGGCGCCGATGATGAAGGATGGCGGGCGCATCATCGCGATGTCGAGCCTCGGCGCGCAGCGTGCGATGCCGGATTACGGGTTCATCGGCGCGTCGAAGGCCGCGCTGGAAGCGCTGGTGCGAGCGCTGGCGCAGGAACTCGGGCCGCGCGGCATTCGCGTGAACACGGTGAGCGCAGGCGTCGTCGATACCGATGCGCTGACGCACTTCCCCAATCGCGCCGAGTTGCTGCAGAACTTCGCGCAGCGCACGCCGGCGGGGCCGGTGCTGCGCCCGGAGGACGTCGCCAACGCCGTGTACCTGCTGTGCCTGCCGGAAGCCGCGATGATCAACGGACACACGCTCGTCGTCGACGGCGGATTCTGCATCTCCGGATGATCGGCGAGCGCTGCCCACTGCGGGACCGACGGCGATGATTTCGTCCGGACTCGCCGGCAAGTCGGTGCTGGTGACGGGCGGCAGCCGCGGTATCGGGCGCGCGATCGTCGAGCTCTTCGCCGAGGAAGGCGCGCGCGTCACGTTCTTCTTTCGCGGCAATGCGGAAGCGGCGCAGGACGTCGTCGGCAAATCGCGGGATGCGGGGCACGAAGTCCACGGCGAGCAGGTGGACGTCACCGACGCGAGCGCATGCCATGCGGCGGTCGAGCGGCTCGCCGACCGCAACGAGCGCATCGACGTCCTGATCAACAACGCAGGTGTCATCCGCGACAACCCGCTCGCGGCACTCGGCGACGACGACATCAAGATCGTGCTCGACACGAACGTCGGCGGCGTCTTCAACGTCACGCGCGCCGTCGTGCCTTACATGGTGATGCAGCGCGCGGGCGCGATCGTCAACCTGAGCTCGGTCGCCGGCGACAAGGGCGGGCGCGGACAGACGAATTACGCGGCGAGCAAGGGCGCGGTCAACGCCTTCACGCGTGCGCTCGCGGTGGAGCTCGCGCCGCGGAAGATCCGCGTCAACGCGGTTGCACCCGGCGTGATCGACACCGAAATGTCGCAGGCGGTCCGCGACATGGCGGGCGACGAAGCGAAGGCCCGCATCCTGTTGAAGCGATACGGGACGGCGCAGGACGTCGCGTACGCCGTGTGGTTCCTCGCGTCCGACTACGCGAACTATGTCACCGGTCAGGTGTTCCATATCGATGGCGGTTTCAAGCTCGACTGAAGGGAGAAGCGAATGGCTGAAATTCCGGTCACGCAGGACGAAGTGATGGCCGTGTATCCGAAGGTCGCCGAAACGATGGCGGATGCGCTCGGCTGCGATGTCGAGGACATCAAGCCCGACGTGTCGCTGATCGAAGGACTCGACGCGGAATCGATCGATTTCCTCGACATGGTGTTCAGGCTGGAGCGCGCATTCAAGATCAAGATCCCGCGCGGCAAGATCGTCGAGAACGCGCGCGGCGATCTGCCGGAAGCCGAGTTCGAGCAGAACGGCATCGTGACCGCCAAGGGACTTGCGCAACTGCGCGAATACCTGTCGGAAGTACCCGCCGAGCGCTTCAAGACACCGATGAAGGTCGCGGACATTCCGCGGCTTTTTACGCCGACGACGTTTTGCAAGCTCGTCGTGCGCGCGCAGAAGGAAGCGCCGGCTGCTGCGTGAAGGCCATGTCGCTGGAACGCGATCATTTCGCCGCCTACTCGTTCGTCGATCGCATCGTCGAGTTCGAGTCGGGGCGGCACGGTCGCGGCACATTCGCGATTCCCGCGACGCTCGACGCATTCTCGCCGGCGTTGGTCGCCGAGGCGGTCGGTCAGCTCGCCGCGTGGGTCGCGATGGATCAAATCGATTTTCGCGGCAGGCCGGTGGCTGCGCTCGCGACCGAAACGCACTTCCACGGCGATGCGCAGCCCGGGGCAACGCTCGAACTCTGGGCCGATGTCTTCGCGTGCGACGACGATGCCGTCGCGTACAACGGCCGCGCCGCGATCGACGGCCGCACGGTGATCGAGCTCGTTGATTGCCTCGGTCCGATGCTGCCGGTCGCCGATTTCGACGATCCGCAGGTTATGCGCGAACGCCTGGCCTTGCTGCGCGACGTGGGCGCCCCGCCCGGACGCTTCCACGGCGTCGAGCCGGCCCCGGTGCGCATCGTTCAGCGCGTCGCCGGCGTCGAGTTGACCGCCGTGTTCGACGTCCCGGCGAACGCGCCGTTTTTCGGCGATCACTTCCCGCGCCGCCCGGTATTTCCGGCGACGCTGCTGCTCGATATGCAGATGCGCCTCGCGCTCGAGCTTGCGCGCGAGGCGCCGGGCATGGCGCTCGCAAAACCGCGCGCGGTGCGGATGACGCACGTCAAGATGCGCTCGTTCATCGTGCCGTCGCAGCGTCTCGAGATCGGCGTGAAGCTGGCGCCGTGCGAAAACGACATGCTGCGGGCGATGCTGTCGGCGACGACGGATGGACGGACCGTCGCCAGCGCGCGGCTCGAGCTCGCGCGCAGTGCGGGTGACGACGATGCCTCCGAAGCCGTCGACGCGTCGGTGCTGGCCTCGACGGCCGGAGCGATCACGTGAGCGCGGGCAAGCGGCGCCGCGTCGCCATCACCGGGATCGGGCTCGTGACGCCGGTGGGCAACGACGTGGCGACGACGTGGGCCGCGCTCGACGGCGTGAAGAACGGGGCTGCGCCGATCACGCTGTTCGACGCGTCGGGATTCACGACGCGCATTGCGGCCGAGGTGAAGCAGTTCGACGAGCGCGTGATCACCGCACCGCGCAAGTACCTGAACTTCACCAATCGATCGCATCGCTTCGCGCTCGCGGCGGCCGAGGAAGCTATCCGCGAAGCCGGCATCGCTCCCACCGATGCGGATGCCGACCGCTGGGGCTGCGCCGTCGGCACCGGCATGATGGGCGTCGAATACGGGGACCTCTCCGCGGTCCAGCAGCACTCCGCTCCCGCCGGTGACCTCGATGC
>DASSEA010000175.1:0-4324 GCA_035696805.1 Casimicrobiaceae bacterium | reverse complement strand
GCATTGTTCGCAACGTCGAGGCGGTGTACCGAACCCGTGACGCGATCGTCGGGATGCACGCGGATGGCCGTGAACGCATGCGCAGCGACGATGAGTGTATTCGGCGCGTCATCGACATCGCGGGCGGCGAGACTGAACAGTTCGCCGCGGTCGTCCTGCACGTTGACGACGCGGTCGAAGACGCTATGCACGCGGCCGCAAAGATCGCGTTGGCGCAACGCCGAGAGCCAGCGTGCGTCGGCCGACAAAGCGCGCAACGCTGCAGGAGGCTCGCGCGACCGAAGCAGGCTCACACGATTTCCCGACCGACGGGCAACCCGAGCACGTTCTATACGGTCCCGTGCGCCGCGGGCGACGCGAGATGGTCCATCGCGGCGCGAACGCCTGTGGGCCGATGTGGCACGGCGGCGCAAGCAAGACCCATCTCGACACCCGCGAGCGTGCCGAGCAACGTCAAGTCGTTGAGGTCGCCGAGATGCCCGATGCGAAAGACCTTGCCCTTGAGTTTCGTGAGCCCGGCGCCGAGCGACAGGTCGAAGCGCTCGAGAATGATGTCGCGCAGACGGTCGGCGTCGTGGCCCGAAGGCATGACGACGGCGGTGAGCGTGTTGCTGTATTCGGCCGGGTCGGCGCACAGGATTTCGAGTCCCCATGCCTGAACGGCGTGCCGCGTCGCTTCCGCGTGGCGCGCGTGTCGCGCAAACACGTTGTCGAGGCCTTCGTCACAGAGCATGCGAAGTGCCTCGTCGAGGCCGTACAGCATGTTCGTCGCCGGCGTATAGGGAAAGTATCCGGTGCGGTTGCTCGCCAGCATGTCGTCCCAGTTCCAATAGGCCCGCGGCAAAGCCGCGCCTTTGGATGCCGCCAACGCCTTGTCGCTGATCGCGTTGAACGACAAGCCCGGCGGCAGCATCAAGCCTTTCTGCGAGCCCGCGACGGTGACGTCGACGCCCCACGCATCGGCACGGTAGTCGATCGAGCCCAGCGACGAAATCGTGTCGACCATCAGGAGTGCCGGATGTCGTGCGTCGTCGATGGCCTTGCGCACGCGTGCGATGTCGCTCGTCACGCCGGTGGACGTTTCGTTATGAACGACGCAGACCGCCTTGATTCGATGCGCGCGGTCCTCGGCGAGTCGTGCACCGATCGCGGCAGCATCGGTGCCGTGACGCCAGTCGCCCGCCATGAATTCAGCGTCGAGCCCGAGCCGTTTTGCAATGTTCCGCCAGAGCGTGGCGAAATGGCCCGTCTCGTACATCAGGACGCGATCGCCCGGCGACAGCGTGTTGACGAGCGCCGCTTCCCACGCGCCGGTGCCGGACGCCGGAAAGATCACGACGGGATGGCGCGTCTTGAAGACGTCCTTGACGCCGTCGAGCACGCGACGTGCAAGTTCACCGAATTCGGGACCACGGTGATCGATCGTGGGGCGATCAATCGCGCGCAGGATGCGATCCGGCACGTTCGTCGGTCCGGGGATCTGAAGGAAATGCCGTCCACTGCGAAACTGCATGCGGGTCTCCATGGGCGGGCCACGCGCGCGGGCGCGCATAGCCGCGGTGACGTAATAGTTCTAAAATTCTACGCGCGCCACGTTCGGAGACCGGGATGAGTACGATGCCTTTGCGCGCGGATACCCGCGCCCGCACCACGCCGCCGTTTCGCGCCGATCACGTCGGCAGCTTCCTCCGTCCGAAGGTCCTGCTCGATGCGCGCGAGCGCTTCCGTACGGGCGCCATCGACGCCGCGGCCCTGCGGGCTGTCGAGGACGACGCGATTCGCGGCGTCGTGAAGTTCCAGGAGGACCTCGGACTGCGCGGCATCACCGATGGCGAGTATCGCCGCACGTATTTCCACATCGACTTCCTGACGCAACTGCAGGGCGTGCAGACCAAGGGTGGAATTCACGTCAAGTTTCACAGCGCGAAGGGCGATGTCGATTTCGAGCCGCCCGTCATGCAGGTCACGGGCAAAGTCGGGCACGCAAGGCCGATCCAGCGCGCCGATTTCGAGTTCCTGCGTTCGGTCACGTCGCGCACGCCGAAGGTGACCATTCCGTCGCCGACGATGCTGCACTTCCGGGGCGGCCGCGAGGCGATCAGTCGCGATGCGTATCCAGACCTCGAAGCCTTCTACCGCGATGTCGCGGCAGGTTACGCGGATGAACTCTCGAGCCTGGGCGAAGCGGGATGCACGTACGTGCAGTTCGACGATACCAACCTTGCGTATCTCTGCGACGAGAGAATGCGCGAGGGTGCCCGGCAGCGCGGTGACGATCCGAACGAGTTGCCGCGGCGCTACGCCCGCCTCATCAACGCGGCGATCGAGCGCCGGCCACGCGGCATGACGGTGTGCATCCACCTGTGCCGCGGCAACTTCAAAAGCGCATGGGCGGCGGAGGGTGGCTACGAGCCGGTCGCCGAAGTCCTGTTCAACGAATTGGCCGTCGACGGCTATTTTCTCGAATACGACGACCCGCGTTCCGGCGATTTTTCGCCGCTGCGGCATGTTCCGAAAGGGAAGACTGTGGTTCTCGGTCTTGTCAGCACCAAGGTCGGTCAGCTCGAGTCGAAGGACACGCTGAAGCGCCGGATCGACGAGGCAGCGAAGCTCGTTCCGCTCGAGCAACTGTGCCTGTCGCCGCAATGCGGCTTTTCGAGTACCGTGCACGGCAACGACATCGCGATGGAATCCCAGACGGCAAAGCTGCGCCTCGTCGTCGACACGGCGCGCGAAGTTTGGGGCGACGTCTAACCGAACCTTGATTGTGAACGCGGGGATGACCGGTGATGGCCCTCACGCGCGTCAGAGACACTCGCTAAGCCGTGCGCCCGGCCGGAATCGCGTGCACGGACAGCACGCCGTCGATCGCCGCGAGCACGGCGAGCAGGGCCTCGGGCACCGGGCTGTCGACGTCGACGAGCGTATACGCCATTTCTCCACGCGACTTGTTGACCATGTTGTGGATATTGAGCCCGGCACGTGCCATCGCGGTCGACATCTGCCCCAGCATGTTCGGGACGTTCGCGTTCGCGATGGCGACGCGATAGGGCGATTCGCGCGCCATCTCGACGCTCGGGAAATTCACGCTGTTCACGATCGTGCCGTGCTCGAGAAAGCCGCGTAGCTGATCGACGGCCATGATCGCGCAGTTTTCCTCCGCCTCTGCAGTCGAGGCGCCGAGGTGCGGGAGTGCCACGACGCGTGACGTGCCGAGCAGTGCCGCACGCGGAAAATCGCAGAGGTAATACGCGAGCCGCCGCCCATCCAGCGCCGCGACGATCGCGGCATCGTCGACGATTTCGGCGCGGGCAAAGTTGAGCAGTGCGGCGCCTGGCTTCATCATCGCGAGCTGGCGTTCGCCGATCAGATGCCGCGTCACGTCGAGGAGGGGCACGTGCAGCGTGACGAAATCGGCTTGCCGCAGCAGCTCGTCGATCGTATGCGCCTTGCGCACGCTGGATGACAAGCGCCACGCGGCGTCCACCGTGATGTCGGGATCGAATCCGATCACGTTCATTCCAAGCTTGATCGCCGTGTCCGCGACGATGCTGCCGATCGCACCCAAGCCGACCACGCCAAGCGTCTTGCCGGGCAGCTCTACACCGGCGAATTGCTTTTTGCTTTCTTCGACAGCGTGCTCGAGATCGGACGCATGGGGGTCCAATTGATTCACGTAGCGAAGCGCCGGAATCACGTTCCGTGCGGCGAGGAGCAACGCGGTCAAGACGAGTTCCTTCACGGCGTTGGCATTCGCACCCGGCGTGCTGAACACGGGAACTCCGCGCGTCGACATTTCGCTGACAGGTATGTTGTTCGTTCCCGCGCCTGCGCGCGCGATCGCGCGCACGGTCGGCGGGATCGCGACGCCATGCAGATCGCGCGATCGAACGAGCATCGCGTGAGGTGCGTCGACGTCGTTTCCGACGACATAGCGGTCGTCGGGGAAACGGCGCAAACCCACCGCAGCGATCGAATTCAGGGTCAGGATGCGGTACTGCTGCATGCACACTCCTCGGTATCCTGCATGGTAACCAATGGGACGACGACGCCTCGTGGGAAGAACCGTAGCCGACGCTACGGGACGTTCGTGATCCGCCTCGATTGTGATGCCGTTGTCAGCGCAACGAGACCGTGAGCTCAGAATAGGCGCGAGCGGCCATGTTAAAATTGCGCGCTTGCGCCCGTAGCTCAGTTGGATAGAGTACCTGGCTACGAACCAGGGGGTCGTGGGTTCGAATCCTGCCGGGCGCGCCAATCAATCAAAGGGCTTACAGAGATGTAGGCCCTTGTTATTTGTGCCCCGGCTAGCACGGGGCTAGCA
>DASSEA010000174.1:0-5814 GCA_035696805.1 Casimicrobiaceae bacterium | reverse complement strand
CGGCGATCGAAGTTCTCGCGAAAGAGGAACCAGGCCACGAGCGCAGTCAGCACGGCCTCGAGATTGAGCAGCAGCGACGCGGTGGCGCCGCCGGTCTGCGTCAGCCCGTACATCAGGGCGACCGGGCCCGCGATGCCGCCGAGCGCGATCGCCGCGGCGACCCAGAGCCATTCGGATCCGCGCGGCATGGCGAGCGGCTGCACGTTCCCCGCGAGCCTGCGAACGACGAGCACCGCCGCGAGCCCGATGCCGGCGCCGAGGTACAGGAGTGCCGCGAGCCACAGCGCGGGCACGCTCCCGACGAGCACCTTCGCGAGCGGAGTGCTGATGCCGAACAGCGCGGCCGACGCGAGTCCGTAAGCGATCCCGCTCTTCACGGCTGATGCTCGCTTCGTTCAGCCGATCCGCGGACCCGGCCGGTAGAAGAGATACAGCGCGAAACCGAGCGTGTCGCGCCCCCAGCGAAGGTACGCGTCGCGCCACTTCCTGATCCGCTCCAGCATGGCCGGCACGTCCGGATCGTCCGGCTGCTCGCGCGCGTAGCGCTCGATCGAGCGGCAGTACTTCCATTCGTACTCGTCCCATTCGTCGCTCGACGCCGTCGTCGCGTGCATCGGTATCAGTCCAGCCTCGACGCCCGCCTGCACGTTGCCGGCGTGGTTGAGATATTGCGTCGCTTCGCCGCCCAAGAACGACAGATAACGGGGGTGCGGGCGCTTGCCCCAGAAGCCTTCGCCGATCAGCACGTAACCGCCCGATTTCGTCCACGACTTGAGATGGCTGCAGATCCCCGCCATGCCACCGGGAATGCCGCCCGCGCCGAGCATCACCGACAGGTGGAAGGTCTCGGGATCCGCCTGGAATTCCGCAATGTCGACATTGTCGAGATGCAGGCGGCCGAGCGCGCCGGTCCATTCGGCACGCTCGCGCGCGGCGTCGAGCATCAGCGACGAGTTGTCGATCGCCATGACTCGCGCGCCGAAGCGCTCGATGATGCGCAGCGCGAGTTCGGCACGACCGCAGCCCAGATCGAGCACGCGCGACGATGCCTCGAGGGGCAAGAGGTCGAGGATCCGCTCGACCTTCGCGGCCGAAATCGGGTTGCAGTAGTCGTGATCGCGGTGCGCGATGGCGCTGAACTTCTGGCGATTCATCGCCGGCGAGATCGCAGCCGTGCGCTCACGGTTGGGTTTGATCAGCGGTTTCATCGCGCCAGGGCGCAACTCGAAGCAGCAGCAGCATGCCGGGCAAGGCCAGTACGGTACACAACAAATAGAAGTCGAGCCACCCGGTGCGCTCGACGATCCAGCCGGTCGTCGCGTTGATCACCGTGCGCGGCACGGCCGCGAGGCTCGTGAACAGCGCGTACTGCGTCGCCGTATATCGCGGGTCGGTGGTGCGCGCGATATACGCGGTGAACGCGGCGGTTCCAAGACCGACGCCGAGCGCCTCGAACGCGATGACGAACGCGAGCAGCAGCCGATCGGCCGTATGGACGTACGCGAGCCACGCGAACCCCAGGATGGACACGAGCTGCACGACACCGAACAGCCACAACCCGCGATTGATTCCGATGCGCACCATCCACAGCCCGCCGAGGAGGCCGCCGATGACGCTCGCCCAGAGGCCGGCGTTCTTCGCGATGACGCCGATGTCGGTCATCGAGAAGCCCATGTCGAGGTAGAACGGCGTCGCGAGCGCCGTCGCCATGCTGTCGCCCAACTTGTAGAGGAAGATGAACAGCAGCACGAGCAGGGCGGCGCGCCAGCCGTTGCGCGTGATGAACTCGTGGAAGGGTTCGATCACGGCCTCGCGCAGCGTACGCGGACGTCCCTTGACGAGCGCCGGCTCGCGCGCGACGAGCGTCAGCGCGATGCCCGGAAGCATGAACAACGCAACGAATCCATAGACGACCGACCACGGCATGCGGTCGGCGAGGATCAGCGCGAGCGCGCCGGGCACGAGGCTCGATATGCGATACGCGTTGACGTGGATCGACGTGCCAAGACCGAGCTCCGCATCGGGCAGGATCTCGCGGCGGAACGCGTCGAGCACGATGTCCTGGCTCGCCGAGAAGAACGCGACGATCGTCGACAGCGCGACGATCGTCCAGATGTCGACTTGCGGATGCAGCGTGCCGAACAGCGGGATCGACGCCAGCAGCGTCAGTTGCGTGACCAGCATCCACCCCCGACGACGGCCGAGCAGCGGCAATGCATAGCGATCGAGCAGCGGCGACCAGAGGAACTTCCACGTGTAGGGGAGCTGGATCAGCGCGAAGAAGCCGATCGTCTTGAGGTCGACGCCTTCGGTGCGAAGCCACGCGGGTAGCAGATTGATCAGCAGGTAGAGCGGAAGTCCCGATGAAAAGCCGGTGAAGACGCAGATCAGCATCCGCCGGTTGAACAGCGCTTCGCGCCATGATTCCCGCGCGGGCGGCGGCGAAGGAGAGATCCAGGGAGAGCGTGTGCTGGGCGAACGGCGCGCGTCGTTCATCGGTCGATTCTAACGGTACCGGTGCGTCGTGATGCCACGGGTGCGCAGGGTGTCGACGCAACGCCGCAGCTGTCAGGCTTTCAACGACTTCGGGGCCAGAGCAAGAAGTCGACTTGTTGCTCGGGCCCGGAAGTCCCCTAGCGTCGCCGGAAGCGATAGATCGCAAGCTCGCCGGTCAGGTTCGGCGCGACCGTCACCGGGCTGCCGGCGGCCAGCACGACGCGATTCAGCACGCGGTAGCTGCGCGCGGCGAGAAAGGCATCGAAGTCCGCGACCGTGCACAGGTGGATGTTCGGCGTGTCGTACCACTGGTAGGGCAGGGACTGCGAAACGGGCATCCGGCCGCGCAGGATCTGCAGTCGATGCGACCAGTGGCCAAAATTCGGAAAGGTAACGATCGCCTCGCGCCCGACGCGAAGCATCTCGGCAACGATCGCCTCGACCCTGCGCATCGCCTGCAGCGTCTGCGACAGGATCACCACGTCGAACGCCGCGTCGTCGAATCCCGCGAGCCCGCGCTCCAGGTCGTTCTGCAGGACGTTGACGCCATTGCGGACGCTCGCGAGCACGCCGGCATCGGCGATTTCGATGCCGTAGCCGGTGGCGCCGCGCTGCGCGGCGAGGAAGCGGAGCAACGCACCGTCGCCGCAGCCGAGATCGAGCACGCGCGCGTCGCGTGCGATCCACTGGACGATCGTATCGTAATCGGCGCGCCCGACGCCGTTTACCGGTGTCGGAGGCGTTCCGGGCCTGTTCGCCGAAGGCGTCATCACCCCTCCGGTGCCGGAGGTGTCAGTGCGTGCAGGTTCGTCGAACGGGTCATTACGGCATCCGGAATTACACCTTCGACACCGGCTCTCCCGCTGCCATCCGCTCGAACCACGCGCGCACGACGCCGTGGTACTGGGGATTGTCGAGCAAGAACGCGTCGTGACCGTGGGGCGCCGCGATTTCGGCGTACGAAACGTCGCGACGCTGCCGCACCAGCGCCTTCACGATTTCGCGCGATCGCGACGCCGGAAATCGCCAGTCGGTCGTGAACGAGATGACGAGGAACCGGCACGTCGCGGGCGAGAGCGCCCGCGCGAGATCGCCGTCGGTGCGGGTCGCCGGATCGAAATAGTCGAGCGCCTTGGTGATGCGCAGATAGGTGTTGGCGTCGTAATACTCGGCGAATTTCTCGCCTTGGTAGCGCAGGTATGACTCGATCTGGAATTCGGGCGCGAACGAGAACTTGAGGCCTTCGCGGAGCTGCCGCCCGAATTTCGCTTCCATCTGCTCATCGGACAGGTACGTGATGTGACCGATCATGCGCGCGACACGCAATCCGCGGCGCGGCTTGACGCCGTGCGCCTCGAAGTTGCCGCCGTGGAATTCCGGATCGGTGAGGATCGCCTGCCGCGCGATCTCGTTGAACGCGATGTTCTCCGCCGAAAGATTCGGCGCGGCCGCGATCACCAGCGCATTGCGGATCCGTTGCGGGTACCGAATCGCCCAATCGAGTGCCTGCATGCCGCCGAGGCTGCCGCCCATCACCGCCGCCCACTGCGCAACGCCGAGGCGATCGGCGAGTTGCGCCTGCGCATCGACCCAATCCTCGACGGTGATCAGCGGAAAATCGCTTCCCCACGCAGTGCCCGTCCCCGGGTTGATCGATACGGGCCCGGTGCTGCCGAAGCAACTGCCGAGGTTGTTGACGCCGACGACGAAAAAGCGATCGGTGTCGAGCGGCTTCCCCGGTCCGACCATGTTGTCCCACCACCCGACATTGTCCGGCTCGCCTTCGTACCAGCCTGCAACGTGATGCGACGCGTTCAGCGCATGGCAGACGAGCACCGCGTTCGAGCGCGCGTCGTCGAGCGTGCCGTACGTTTCATACGCGAGGTCGTACTGCGGCAGCGCGCGCCCGCAGGCGAGCGCCAGCGGCGCATCGAAGTGGGCGACCTGCGGGGTCACGCAACCGACGGAACGACCGGCTCGCGCATCCTGCGACGCGCCGCCGGTCGTCGCGGAAAACGATGGCATTCCCGGCAACCCGAAACCCGCGCGCGGCCTAAGCGCTCGAGACGCTCGCTTCGGCGGTTGCCCGTGCGCGAGGGAGGCCCGGCATCGTGAATCCGATCGCGTCGAGCGCAGACGCGAGTTCGCGTCGCTGCTCCGGCGAAAGGGCGACGAGCGGCGGCCGCAGCGTTGCCCAGGCTTCGTCGCCGGATGCATCCGCGACTGCGCCCTTCAGCGCGGCGATGACGTGGAAGCGCTGGAACACGGCACGCACGCGATCGAGCGCTGCCTGGCGTTCGCTCGCATCGGGCGTTTCGAAATTGGCCGCGAGCGCTGCGATCGCCGCCGGGTTCACGTTGGCAGTCGCGCTGATGCAACCCGCACCGCCTCCGCGCAGCGTCGCGAGCAGGAACGTTTCGCTGCCGGAAAACACCGCGAATCCTTGCGGCGCAAAGCGCTCGAGCATGGCGCGCGTGTTGTCGAAGTTCCCCGAGCTGTCCTTGATGCCCGCAACGGCGCCGGGATAGCGTGCGAGCAGCCGCTCGATCAGCGCGAGGCTGATCGGCACCTGCGAAACCGGCGGGATGTGATAGAGGTAGATGCGTAGGCGATCGTCGGCGACGCGCTCGATCACCTCCGCGTACGCGGAGAACAGCCCGTCGTCCGACACGCCCTTGTAGTAGAACGGCGGGAGCATCAGCACACCGCCACAACCCGCCTGCACGGCGCGACGCGTCAGTTCCACGGTGTCGGGAAAGGCGCAGCAACCGGTGCCCGGCATCATCCGCGAAGGCGGAATGCCGGCGTCGATCAGCGCGTCGATCAGCGCGCTTTTCTCGGGCACCGTCAGTGAATTGGCTTCCGAGTTCGTGCCGAACACGGCGAGTCCGACGTCCTGTGCGAGCAGCCAGCGGCAATGCGCGATCAATCGCGCCGGGTCGGGGCGCAGATCGCGCAAGAAGGGCGTGATGACGGGTGCAAGCACGCCGCGCATCGGAGCAGTCTGGGTCATGGAGTCCTCGATCACGAGCGAAACGACGGGCCGTGGCAAACGCGTGCGCCGTCGGCCGCGATGAGCAGGCTATCGACGCCCTGCTGCGCGAGAAAGCGCTCGGCGTCGGCACCCACGAGCATCGCAATGGTCGCATCGCAAGTGCACCCGACCTGCCGACGATTGCCGAGCAGGGGCTCCCGGGGTTCGACGTCACGTCGTGGTATGCACTCGTCGCACCGGCCGGAACGCCCGCGTCGATCATCGACCGCCTGCACCAGGAAATCGCGAAGGCGCTCGCGGAACCGGATGTCCGCGAGAAGATC
>DASSEA010000173.1:0-8425 GCA_035696805.1 Casimicrobiaceae bacterium | reverse complement strand
GGCCGCCGTCATCTCGCGCGTGAAGATCATGGCGAACCTCGACATCGCCGAGCGCAGGCTGCCGCAGGACGGACGCATTCGCCTGCGCATCCAGGGCAAGGAGATCGATCTTCGCGTTTCGACGCTGCCGACGATGCACGGCGAATCCGTCGTCATGCGGATCCTCGACAAGGGCCACGTCGCGCTCGATTTCCGCAAGCTCGGTTTCGAGGACGACACGCTCAAGGTGTTCCTCGACGTGCTGTTGCAGCCGCACGGCATTCTGCTCGTCACGGGTCCGACGGGATCGGGCAAGACGACGACGCTCTACACGGCGCTCGATCGACTGAACCAGCCGGACGTGAAGATCCTCACCGTCGAGGACCCGGTCGAATACCAGATGTCCGGCATCAACCAGATCCAGGTGAAGCCGCAGATCGACCTGACGTTCGCCAACGCGCTGCGCTCGATCGTGCGCCAGGACCCCGACGTCATCATGATCGGCGAGATCCGCGATCTCGAAACGGCGCAGATCGCGGTGCAGTCGGCGCTCACCGGTCACCTGGTGCTGTCGACGGTGCACACGAACGACGCGCCGTCGACGGTCAACCGGCTGCTCGACATGGGCGTCGAAGATTACCTGCTGACGTCGACCGTCATCGGCATCCTTGCGCAGCGCCTCGTGCGCAAGCTCTGTCCTCATTGCAAGGAAGCGTACGTCGCGCTCCCCGAGCTCGTCGAGCAGATGCGCCTGCGTCGGTTCTCGCACGACCGCGACATCACGTTGTGGCACGCGAAGGGATGCAGCCACTGCGCGCAGACCGGCTACACCGGACGTCTTTCGATTCTCGAAATGATGCCGATGACCGATTCGGTGCGCAGCCTCGTGATGAAGCATGCGACCGCCAACGAGCTGCGTGCCGAAGCGATCCGCAACGGCATGATCACGATGTACGAGGACGGCCTGCGCAAGGCGCTGGCGGGCGTGACGACGTTCGAGGAAGTCCTTCGCGCAACGCGCGAAAACTGATGCACCCACCCGGCGACCGCCGCTGATGCCTCGCTACAGCTACCGCGCGGTTACGCCCGCGGGCGATGTCTCGAGCGGCGAGCTCGAGGCTGCGAACGAAGCGGAGATCGTCGACCGCCTGCGCGACCAGGGCCTGATGCCGATGCAGATCGGCCAGGCCGCACGCACCGCGGGGGGTACGCGCGCTGCGAAGCCCGCACGCGCGGGGTGGTTCACGCCGAAACGCGTGACGCGCGACAACGTCCTCGGCATCACCCGCGAACTCGCGACGCTGCTCCGGGCAGGGCTGCCGCTCGACCGCGCGCTCGAACTGCTGATCACGCTCGCGCCGTCGCCGCCGGCGGCCGTGATGCTGCAGGCCATCCGCGACGAGGTGCGCGGCGGCAAGGCGCTGTCGCAGGCGCTCGACGCGCGGCGCGACGTGTTCTCGCGTTTCTACGTCAACATCGTGCGCGCCGGCGAAGCGGGCGGTGCGCTCGGTACCGTGCTGCAGCGGCTCGCCGACACGATGGAGCGAACGAAGGAACTGCGCGACTCGGTACGTTCGGCGCTGATCTACCCGACGATCCTCGTGTTCGTCGCCGTCGCGTCGGTGATGGTGCTGCTGATCTACGTCGTGCCGCAGTTCCAGTCGACGTTCGCGCAGGCCGGCAAGGCGTTGCCGATCCCGACACAGATCGTCATCGTCGCGGGCACCTTCCTGCGCAACTGGTGGTGGGCGGTGCTACCGGCCGCGGGGCTGCTCGTACTCGCATTTCGTCGGCGCGGCCGCATTCCATCGGTGCGGCGGCTGCGGGATGCGCGGCTGCTGCGGATGCCGCTGGTTGGCGACTTGATCGCGAAGGTCGAGGTCGCGCGATTTGCGCGCACGCTCGCGACGCTGCTCGCGAACGGCGTCACGCTGCTCGCGGGGCTCTCGATCGTCAAGGAGACGATGGGCAACGTCGTCCTGTCGAACGCGCTCGACGGCGTCACCGCGAAGCTTCGCGAGGGCAAGGGATTCGGCAGGCCGCTCGCCGAGACCGAATTGTTTCCGCGGTTGGCGACGCAAATGATCCTCGTCGGCGAGGAAAGCGGCCGCCTCGAAGAAATGCTGGCCCGCGTCGCGGATGTCTACGATCGCGAGGTCGCCACCGCGATCAAGCGCTTTCTTGCCGTGCTCGAACCCGTGCTGATTCTCGGGCTTGCCGTCATGGTCGGCGGCATCGTGTTCTCGATCCTGCTCGGTGTGATGGGCATGAGCGAACTCGTCATTTGATTCCGGTCTAACCGGACTTTGTGCGCCGCGCGCGGAACTTCCTGCGCCGGCGGAGGGACGACATCATGGTGTTCGAAGTGACTGGCAAACGCGGGGGTCGCTCAATTGCTGCACGCGCTGCGATGCGCGAAGCCGGCATGACGTTGATCGAGATTCTCGTCGTGCTGACGCTGATCGGCGTCGTGCTGGGCATCGTCGGCAGCAACTACCTCGGCAAGAGCGAGCAGGCTAAGGCCAAGGCCGCAAAAATAGAGATCGAGCAGATCTCCCAGGCGCTCGATCTCTTCAAGCTCGAACTCGGTCGCTACCCGACGACGCAGGAAGGCCTGCAGGCGCTCGTGGCCGCGCCGCCGGGGCTTGCGAACTGGGCCGGGCCGTACTGGAAGAAGTCGACGGCGCCCAAAGATCCGTGGACGCACGAGTACAAGTACGCGGCGCCCGGTTCGCACGGCGCGTACGACATCATCTCGCTCGGTGCGGATGGTGTCGAAGGCGGCGAAGGGGCGAACAAGGACATCACGAATTGGGAATGAGCGCGCCGGGTGAGCGAAGCGAGCCGAGGCCCGCAGGGGGCGGCGGCGCGCAAGTTCCGCGAGGCCGACGCTCCGCCTGCGCGCTTTGCGCTGGCCGGGCAAGGAGGCCGAGGGAATGAGCGCTTTGCGCTGGCCGGGCAGGGAGGCCGTAATGAGCGCGCGGCCGCACGGCCTCACCCTCCTCGAACTGCTGATCGTCATCGCATTGATGGCGATCGTCGCCGGCATGGTCATTCCGATGTTCGGAGGACCGGTGTCGACGAGCGAATTGCGATCGTCAGCGCGGCAGCTCGCGGCAGGCTTGCGCCTGGCGCGGAGCGAAGCACTGTCCGAGCGTCGTGAAACGTTCCTGGTCATCGACGTCGCCGGCAAGCGCTTCAAGGTCGACCGCGACGCGCAGGCGCATTCGCTGCCCGCGAAAATCGAACTCAAGCTGTACACGGCCCAGAACGATCTGGTGAGCGACAGCGTCGGCTCGATACGCTTCTTTCCCGATGGCGGCAGCAACGGCGGTCGCATCACCGTTGCGTCGGGCTCGCGCAAGTTCGACGTCGACGTCGACTGGCTGACCGGTCGCGTCGCGATCCTGGACTGAAGCGATGCCGATGCCGAATGCGCAAGTCGGTCAACGTACCGCACACATCGCACAGGGTGGTTTTTCGCTGCTCGAGGTGCTCGTCGCGTTCATCATCCTCGCGCTCGTCGCGACCGCGCTCTTTCGCCTGTTCGGCGGTGCCCTCGGCAACGCGTCGGCGGCCGAAGACTGGTCGCGTGCGATGCTCGTCGCGCAGAGCCGCCTCGACCTCGCTGCGTCCGCGCTGCCGTTGCGCGAATCCACCGACAACGGCACCGAGCAGGACGGTCGCATCGCGTGGCGCACGTCGGTCGCGCCGTATGTCCCCGCCGAACCGAATGCGGACCTCGAGCACGCCTCCGAGACGATGCCGACGCGCCTTTATCGCGTGACGGTCGACGTGCGCTTCCCCGGTGCGGCTGGGCAGTCGCGCACGCTGACGCTGACGACGCTCAAGGTCGGACAGCGGAATCCGGCGTGAGCACGCGCGTGCAACGAGGCTTCACGCTGCTCGAGCTGACGATCGCCCTGACGCTGCTCGCGTTGATGTCGGCGGTGCTGTTCGGCGCACTGCGGCTCGCCGGCAGAAGCACCGACAGCGGCGAAGCGCGGGCCGAAGCGTCCGCGTCGATGCGCCTGACGCAGAACTTCCTGCGTACGAATCTCGAAGCGCAGCACCCGCTGCGGATGCGCAAGATCCTCGAATGGCCGCTGGTCTTTCGCGGCTCGCGCAACGAGTTGCGCTACGCGTCCGATCTGCCGCCGCGCGTTGCCGGCGGCGGCATCTGGTATTACCGGCTGTTCGTGCGCAGCGACGATGCGCGCTCGCCGCTCACGCTCGAGCGCATGGTGCCCGATCTTGCCGCCGAGGCACTGCCCGAGTTCACCAATGCCGATCGATCGGTACTCGCCGACGACATCCGCGAAGTCACGTTCGCGTATTACGGTCGCGATGCCGACGCGGCGATCAACGCCGAACCGACGTGGCGCGATCGCTGGGACGATACCCAGCAATTGCCGCTCGTCATCCGCATCGACGTGACGCCACGTCACGGTGCGGCGTGGCCGACGCTCTACGTCACGCCGCGCGAAGCGCCCGAGGCCGGTTGCCGCGCCTGGGACATCGCGCGCCACCGCTGCGCCGCCGTCTGAACGACCGGCGCCAGATGTCATGAAACGCGGCCCTATGCCTCGCAATGCACAGTCCGGCATCGCGCTCGTCCTCGCGTTGTGGTTGACGGTCCTGCTCACCGTCGTCGCCAGCGGTTTTGCGTTCAGCATGCGCAGCGAAGCGCTTGCGACGCGCAATGCGGTGTCGCTCGCGCAGGCGCGCGCGATCGCCGATGGCGCCGTCGAGCGCACGGCGTTCGAGCTGATGCGTCCGCGCGTTGCCGATACCTGGACCTTCGACGGCCAGGCGCATCGCTGGACCGACGGCGACGCCACGGTCGTCGCGGTCGCCGTCGACGAAGCGGCGAAGATCGACATCAATGCAGCGCCCGATCTGCTGCTGAAGAACATGCTGATGAATATCGGCGGCCTCGAGGAGCCGTCCGCAGCGGCGCTCGTGGACGCGATCGTCGACTGGCGCGACCCCGACGATCTCCGTCGGCCGAATGGCGCCGAACTCCCCGAATACCGCGCGGCCAATTCGAAATACGCTCCCGCGAACGCGCCGTTCGAAACGATCGGCGAGGCGGCGCGCGTCCTCGGCATGACGCCGGCGGTGTTCCGCCGCATCGCGCCGGTGATAACCGTGTATTCGCGGCAACCGGGCGTCAACGCAGCCACCGCGGGGCGCGACGTACTGCTCGCGCTTCCCAATACGACGGCGGAGGTCGTCGACGCGTACGTCGAGCAGCGGACGCAGGCGCTGGCGAACAAGCTGCCGGTGCCGCCGTTTCCGCCCGCGCAGGCTTTCGGCAGCGGCCCGGTGCCCGTCTGGCGCATTCGCGCCGAGGCTACGCTGCCCGATGGTGTAACCTTCGCCCGCGAAGCCGTCCTGCGCCCCTCGCAGGACCCGCAACGGCCGCTGATCGCGCTCGCCTGGCTCGAGCCGCCACGATCGGCGCCTGCACCCACCCTGACCCCTCGATCCTGATGGCCGCCATCGCCGACTCCGCTACCTTTCGCTCGACGCGTTTCGGGCGGGATCTCGCACGGCGTTTCGGCCTGACGGGCTTTGGTCGCTGGTGGGCGCAGCAACTCGCCGCGATGCTGCCCGCCAGGCTGCGCGCCGCGCTCGAGCACCGCCGCGCGCGTCCGGTCCTGGCCTTCGACGGCAGCCGCGCGACGCTATGGCAGCCAACGGCGTCGGGCGGTCGCGTCGGGATGGCCGAGGTCGCGCAGATTCCGCTGTATGCCGATGCCGAAACGGTTGCGGCGGGCGGGCGCGCAGCGCTCGCGCCGCTCGCGCGCGCTGCGAACGGCGCGGCGCCCGAGGTGGTCGTTTCGCTGTCGCCTCGGAACGCGTTGCGCAAGCGGCTGACGCTGCCGGCCGCGATCGAAGGCAATCTTCACCAGGCGCTCGCGTACGACCTCGACCGGCATACGCCCTTCAAGGCCGACGAGCTGTATTTCGACGCGACGATCGTCGATCGCGATTCGTCGCGCAACACGCTCGATGTCGAACTCGCGGCCGCGCGCCGCGCGATCGTCGATCCGATGCTGCGGCACGCGGAGAATTTCGGTGCGCGCGTCGTGGCCGTCACCATCGATCCACCCGCCGCGGCACCGGCGTCGCGTCACAACCTGCTTCCAGGCGACCGACGTTCCGACGACTCGCCGTGGCTGCGGTGGCACGTGATCATCCCGGCGGCGCTGCTGATTGCGGGGGCGATCGCAGCGCTCGTCATTCCGGTCTGGCAGAAGCGGGTTGAAGCAATTTCGCTGAACGAGCAATCCGACGCCGCGCGTCAGCGCGCAACGGTTTCCGATGCGCTGCGCACCGAGCTCGACCGCAGGGTCGGCGAGTACAACTTCGCACTCGAGCGCAAGTACGCGTTTCCCGGCGCGGTTCAGGTCCTCGACGACATCACGCGCATCCTCCCCGACGACACCTGGCTCACGCAACTGGAACTGCGCGGCGTGCGCGGCAAGGACGGGCAACGCGAGCTCACGCTGCGCGGCGAATCGGCCAACGCCGGGCGCCTCGTTTCGCTGCTCGAGGAATCGAAACTCTTCACGCAATCGGCGCCGCGCTCGCCGACGACCAAGATCCAGCCGGGACCCGGCGAGATCTTCGACGTCGGCGCACAACTCAAGCCGCTGACGCCGCCACCGGCCGCGCCGCTGGACGTGACCGCGCGGCCCGCAACTGCCGCACCGTCCGTCACGCGGGCGCCGTCGGCAGCCGCAGGTGGGGCGGCGAACGCAGGTGGGGGCGCGAATCCTCAGGCGGGCGCGGGCGCTGGCGTTCCCGCGGCATCGTCGCCGGGCGGGACCACGTCCGCGCCGCCCGTCGCAGGCGCCGCTCCATCGACGGTGCCGGCGCAGCCGTCGACGGCGGGACCGGGCACCGTTCCCGGCACCAGCGCAACGGGGCCCAATGGAGCCACCGTCCCGGGCGCGCCGGCCTCGCGGAGTGCCGCAAGCGGACGCAGCGCGGGGCCGGGGAACGTCGCGCGTCCCGCGGCACCCCTCGCGCCCACGGTGAATCCCGCTGCAACCGGCGCGAATCCCGCGGCGGCGGGTGCCAATCCCGCGGCGACCGCGCCCGCCACGCTCGAACCACCGGCTGCAGCGGAGGCGCCACCCGCCGACGGCGAAGCTGACGGGGGCAACGCGCAGTGACGCCACCCGCCCTGAAGCATTGGACGCCCGCGCGCCAGCGCGCACTTGCGGCAGCGCTGTTCGTTGGCGCCGTGGCGCTCGTGCTGATCGCGGTGCTCGGTCCGATCGTCATGCTGCATCGGCACTACGACGCCGCGATCGCCGAAACGTCGGATCGGCTCGTTCGCTATCAGCGCATTGCCGCGCAGGCGCCCGCGCTGCGAACGGCGCTCGATGCGATGCGCGATCGCGACGGCCGGCGCTTTTTCCTGAAGAACACGGCGACGAATCTCGCCGGCGCGGAACTGCAGGAACTGGTGAAAGCGGCGATCGAAGGCAACGGCGGACGCATCACGACGAGCCAGAACACGAGCCCGCGCGACGACGGGCGCTTTCGCGAGATCGGTGTGAACGTCCAGTTCTTCGCGTCGACGCCGGCGCTGCAGAAGATCCTGCTCGCGATCGAAACGCACCAGCCGTATCTGATCGTCGAGAACCTGACGGCGCGGCCGCTCAATGCTTTTCGCGGCTTCAAGCCCGCGCCCGGCCAGGAACCCGAACTCAACGTGCAACTCGACGTCGGCGCGTGGGCGTATGCCGAGCCCGCCGCGCGCGCGACGCCGCCTGCGAAGACATGATGAAGCGCCGAATCGCCGGAGATCACGATGCGTGATGCCACCGCGCTCTCCCGCGGCCTGTTGATCTGGCTCGTGCCGTTCGCCATCGTCGTCATGGCGCTGGGCTACGAAACAGACTGGGGCCGCGCGGTCGCACCCGAAACGCCGCGGCCCGCGGCGCCCGCGGCGCAACCCGTCGCCGTCGCGTTGCTCCCGGAGTACCGGGTCGACGGCGGGCTCGACGCCCGACGCGAAACGATCGACCGCGTGCTGTTCAATCCGACGCGCCGACCGGCGCCGCCGGCGAACCAGACCGCCGCGGCGCCATCGTCGATGAAGAAAGGCCTGTTCACGCTCACCGGCACCACCGTCGTCGGCAACACGGCGACGGCATTCCTGCGCGAGGTCAACGGCGGCAAGTCGCGCAGCGTCCGCAAGGGCGAAACGATCGACGGCATGGTGGTCGCCGAAGTGGCGCCCGATCACGTGCGACTGAAGCAGGGCGACGAAGTCGAGGACCTGCGCCTGAAGATCGCGACGGGACCGCGCACGACTGTGCAAACGGTGGTGGCGGCGCAGCCGGGAGCGGCGCCGGGTCAGCCTGCGCAACCGGGTCAGCCCGTCGTGCGGCCGGGGCCGTTCGGCGGCGCGGCAACGGCCGGC
>DASSEA010000172.1:0-3276 GCA_035696805.1 Casimicrobiaceae bacterium | reverse complement strand
CGTGCAGAACGTGAAGACCGGCGAAATCCGCGAGATCGCGCGCGAGCCCGCGTCGCGCCTCAACGTGAAGCCCGAGCATCTGACGTTCATCCGCAATGCGCTCGTCGGCGTGAACAAGGAAGGCACGAGCGCCGCGGCGTTTCGCAACGCGCAATACGTGAGCGGCGGCAAGACCGGAACGGCGCAGGTGTTCTCGCTCAAGGGCGAGAAGTATTCCGAGCACCACATCGACGAGCGCCTGCGCGACCACGCATGGTTCGTCGCCTACGCGCCCGCCGATCGTCCGCGGATCGCGCTCGCCGTGCTCGTCGAGAACGGCGGTTTCGGCGCGCAGGCGGCGGCGCCGATCGCGCGCAAGGTGCTCGACCGTTTTCTGCTCGGCCAGACCGAACCCGGCGCGGCGCAGGTCGTCCCGGGCAGCGACGACGAAGGCGACTGACAGGCAGGCGCGATGGGCGGCTACATTCAGCGTGCGTGGGAAGTCCTGACGCGGCGCATCGATTCGATGCTCTTCGCATGTGCGCTGTCGATCGTTGGCGTGGGTCTCGTCACGTTGTTTTCGGCAGCGGACCAGAGCATTGCGCGCGTTACGAGCCAGGCGATGAGCCTGTCGTTCGCGATCGTGCTGATGTGGATCTTCGCCACCATCGCGCCGCAGACGCTCGCGCGCGCGGCGGTCCCGCTCTATACGGTCGCGGTCGCGATGCTGATCGGCGTCGCCCTGTTCGGCGTCGTCGTCAATGGCTCGCGGCGCTGGCTGAATCTGGGCGTCGCGCGCTTCCAGCCGTCCGAGCTGATGAAGATCGCGCTGCCGCTGATGCTGGCGTGGTACTTCCAGAAGTTCGAGGGTCGCATTCGCTGGAAGGATTTCGTCGTCGCCGCGATCCTGATCGTCGTCCCCGTCTACCTGATCAAGCGACAGCCCGACCTTGGAACGGCGCTGCTGATCGCGGCGTCGGGTTTTTACGTGCTGTTCCTCGCGGGCCTGTCATGGAAGGTGATAACGGGGCTTGTCGCGATCGCCGCCGCCGTTGGCCCGATGGTGTGGTCGCATCTGCACGACTATCAGCGCGAGCGGATCCTGACGTTCCTCGATCCGGGGCGAGACCCGCTCGGCGCCGGCTATCACTCGATGCAGGCGTCGATCGCGCTCGGCTCGGGTGGTGTCATCGGCAAAGGCTGGCTGAATGGCACCCAGACGCACCTCGATTTCCTGCCCGAGCGGCACACCGATTTCATCTTCGCCGTGTTCGGCGAAGAGTTCGGACTCGTCGGCGCCGCGGTGCTGCTCGTGCTTTATCTGCTGCTGGTCGGGCGAGCAATGGTCATCACCGCGAATGCGTCGACGCTGTTCGCGCGGCTTTTGTCCGGCGCGATCACGCTGATGTTCTTCACCTACGCGTTCGTCAACATGGCGATGGTGAGCGGGCTCCTGCCTGTCGTCGGCGTGCCGCTGCCGCTGGTGTCGTACGGCGGAACGGCGATGATTTCGCTGTTCATCGGCCTCGGCATCCTGATGAGCGTGCAGGCGCACCGCAAGCTGGTGCGGACGTAACGGGCGGGGGTAAGGACCAAGGCGACGGCCGCGGAATTACCGGCGAAGCGGGTCCTCGATGCTCACGACGGTCTTGACCGAATTCGCGATGTAGCACGCGTGATGCGCCGCGTCGTGAATCGCCGCGACGTCGGCGCTCGACGGCGCATGCTCGCCGCCGAAGGCGATGCGTGGCCGCAGCACGACGCGCGTCATCGACATCCGGCCCTCGGCGTCCTGTTCCAGAAAACCCTCGGCGTCGTCGACGTATTCGTCGACGCGATGTCCGCGTTGGGCTGCGATCAGCAGGAACCACAGCATGTGACAACTCGATACCGATGCGACGAACGCCTCCTCCGGATCGACGCCCTGCGGATCCGACATCGGCACCGGCACCGAATGCGGCGACGACGATGCGGCGACTTCCGCGCCGCCGTCGAACCGCCACGCGTGACGACGGCTGTAGCGCAGATCGGTGAACGGCTGGTCACCGCGTTGCCACGCGACGTTGGCGGTATGGCGCGACATGAGGGGAGCGACTTTGGGGTCAGAGCAATAAGTCGACTTTTTGCTCTGACCCCAAAGTCAGTTCGGGTTGCGCGCGCGGATCGTCCACGAGCTCGAGTCCATCCAGACGCCGTCGGCTTTGGCGTGGCGCGCAAGTTCTTCGCGCAGCGCCGCGCCGATTTCATCCTGGCGCGCTTCTGCCAGCGCGCCGGCCTCGCGCACTATTTCCCCGGCCGGCCCGAGTGCCAGCTGGAACGCCACCGCCTGCTCGACGTCGCGGCCGATCATCACCGGCCCGTCGACGCGCTCGAACGACACATCGGTGAAACCCGCCGCCGCGAGTTGTGCCGAAACCACCTCGGAATTCGCCATCGAAAACGGCCCCGGGCCGCACGTCTGTGCATCCTCGCCGGGCGGCGGCAGGAACCGCGCCACGACTCGCTTGGGCATGCCGAGCCACGGGTTGTCGTCGAGCGTTCGCCAGGTGATGAACATCAGCGTCGCGCCGGGCTTCAGTGCGCTGCGGACGTTACGCATCGCCGCGACGGGATTGGCGAAGAACATCATTCCGAAGCGCGAAAAGCCGAAGTCGAATTCGCGCTCGAACCGATACGTCTGCACGTCGGCTTCGACGAAGCGGATATTCGCAAGCCCTTCGGCTGCCGCATCGCGCCGGCCCTTGTCCATGAACGCATCGCAGCAGTCGAGGCCGAGCACCTTGCCGGTCGGCCCAACCTTGCGCGCGAGCTCGATCGCCGTATCGCCCCAGCCGCAGCCGACGTCGACGGCGCGCGCCCCCGACGGCAATTCCAGCTTCGCGAGCGGAATCGCCGAGTGATGCGAAAGACCGCCGAGCATGATGTTGCGAAAGCGTTCGAACTTCTCGACGAGCACGTCCCGCCAGAAACCGGTGAACGCATCGTTTGATTCGACAACGGTTGCCATCCGCATCCTCCGATCGCTACAGCAGCCGGTTGAACCACACCAGCGACAACCCCGCGGCAAGCGTCGCGAAGACGGCCGCAGCGGCCACGACGAGCGCGGTGATTTCCGTCTGCTGTTTTTTCAGCACCATCTTCGCATTCATGCCTTCGTAGATCTTCCTGAGATCGGTCGCGTTGCCCGCGTAGAAATAGTCCGCTCGCGTGATGTTCGCGATCTGCTTCAGCGCTTCCTCGTCGAGGCGCACGCGCATCGACCACCCTTCAGCGCCGATGATTTCGCCGGCCACGGTT
>DASSEA010000171.1:0-2006 GCA_035696805.1 Casimicrobiaceae bacterium | reverse complement strand
TAGGTCGCGCGGCAGAGACTTTGGGGTCAGAGCAATAAGTCGCGCGGCACATACGCTCGTCTTGCCGCACACCTGGCGCGCGACTTATTGCTCTGACCCCAAAGTCCGCTGACACCGATGTCGATTCGCGCTCGTTCTGCTCTGCGTTGGAACCCCGTTTCGCCCGCGCTTCGGCGGCTGTGGCGGATCCCGCGGATGGTCGTGCATCTGTTTCACGGCCTCGGCACGATCTGGTTCGTGTTTCCGTCGATCGACGCGCACGCTCGCCGCGCGCACATTCGCCGCTGGTCGCGCCGGCTGTTGCATCTGATGAACCTGGATATCCGCATGACGGGTGCGCTTGCCCATCCGAACGTGCTCGTCGTCGCGAACCACGTGTCATGGCTCGACATCTTCGCGCTGCATGCCGTCGGACCCGTCCGTTTCATCGCAAAATCGGAAATCGCGCGGTGGCCGCTGCTCGGTCGCCTCGTTGCCGGCGTCGGCACGCTGTTCATCGAACGTGCGCGGCGGCACGACACGCACCGCGTCAACCAGGAAGTCGCGCGAGCACTCGCGGAAGGAGACATCGTCGCGATCTTCCCTGAGGGAACCGTGACCGACGGCACGACACTGCTGCCGTTCAAGGGATCGTTGCTGCAGCCGATCGTCGACGCAGGCGGGTACGTGCAACCCGTCGCGATTCGCTATCGAACTCCGGACGGGCTGCTGTCGACGATACCGGCGTACGTCGCCGACGTTACGTTCATGGGATCGCTCTGGCGCATCTGCGGTGCGCGGTCGCTCGTCGTTGAACTGACCGCAACGCCACCGCTATTGGCGACCGGAAAGCATCGCCGCGTGCTTGCGCACGAAGCGGAAAACGCTATTCGCGCGGCGCTGGCGTTACCGGCGCACGACTCGGCACCTGGTACACGCGCCGATCGGGCAGTCGCATCGCCGTAAGGGTTCCGCCCCACAGGCATCCCGAATCGAGCATTGCCACGTTCGGGGCGAGCATCAGTTCCAGCGTCGACCAGTGGCCGCACAGCACGAGCGAAGAAGCCGTCCTGCGATTCGGATGTGCAAACCACGGCGCGAACCCGCGCGGTGCGTGGCGAGCGCCACGCTTTTCTCGAAACTCCATGCGTCCGTCCGCCGCGCAGAAGCGGAGTCGGGTCAGCGCGTTGACGATCGCACGCAGGCGGTCGAAGCCCGAAAGGTCGTCGCGCCACGTGTGTGGCTCGTCGCCATAGAGGACGCGCAGGAAAGGGTCGCGTTCGACGCTTCGCAGGACCGCCTCGACTTCCGCCGCGAGCGAGAGCACGTCGGCCTTGCTCCACTGCGGAAGCACGCCGGCATGCACCATCAGCAGATCGTCCTCGGCGATTGCGAGCGGTCGAAGCGCAAGCCAGTCGAGCAGTTCCACACGATCGCGCGCGTCCAGGATGGGCGCGAGCGTATCGTCGCGATGTGCGTCGCGGTGCCCTGCCGCGACGGTCAGCAGATGCAGATCGTGATTGCCGAGGACGGTGATCGCCGCGTCACCGAGGCGCATCACTTCGCGGAGTACTTCGCGCGAATCCGGACCGCGATTGACGAGATCTCCGGTCAACCAAAGCCTGTCGGCCGAGGGTGAAAAGCCGATCAGCGTCAGCAGTTCGCAGAGCTCGGCATGGCAACCCTGAACATCGCCGATCGCGTAAAGCGCCATCGATAAGTGAATGTAGTTTCGTGGCGCTCGTCAAAATTGCGCCAGAACGAAAAGGCTCGGTAAAATCCCTGGCCATTGTAGCAACGCCTCCAAAAGACTTTAGTTGCAGATCCCTCTCAATGCGGCGCAGCGTGAAGCCGTGCGCTACGACGCCGCACCGCTGCTCGTGCTCGCCGGCGCAGGCAGCGGCAAGACGCGCGTCATCACGGCGAAAATCGCGCACCTGGTCGCGCGCGGCGTCGCGCCGCAGAAAATAGTCGCGATCACGTTCACCAACAAGGCCGCGCGCGAAATGCGTGAGCGCGCGCAGGGG
>DASSEA010000170.1:0-2648 GCA_035696805.1 Casimicrobiaceae bacterium | reverse complement strand
GTGGTCGCGCACGGGCTCGCAGATGCTGCTCGCGACGTTCGGTGGACTCGTCCTCGTGCGCCTGTTCGTCTGGCTCGCGTACCGGCGCGCGATCGCCCTCGCCTCGCCGCGCGCCATGTCGGCGCTCACCGGCGCTGGCCGCGTCCTGCAGAGCGCGGGAACGCTGGTGCCGCTCGGTGCGATCGCGCTGATCGCAGCCGGCGCCGTACCCGGCAGCGCGACGCTCGCGCTCGGCGCAGCCGCAGGGCTCTTCGGCGCGATTGCCGGCGCCTATCTCAAGTACGTGCTGGTCGTGCACGCGGGCTTCACGCAGGGACCGGTGTTGTCACGCCTGCCGGTGCGCGGCGTGCCGCACGTCCGGCCCGAACGGATCTGAAGGAGCGAACGATGGGTGCGATCACGATGACCGAAGTCGGCCTGGCGCAAGGCCGGTACCTGCACGCGGACATGGAAACGATGCCGCGCGAGCGGCTCGCCGCGCTGCAGTTGTCGCGGCTCAACGCGACGATCGCCAATGCGCACGCCAACGTGGCGCTGCACCGCAAGCGGCTCGATGCCGCCGGCGTCGGCGTGCACGGCATCGAGAAACTCGCGGACGTCGCACGGCTTCCGTTCACGACCAAGGTCGATCTGCGCGACAACTATCCGTTCGGACTCTTCGCGCGCGATCGGTCGCAGCTCGCGCGCCTGCACGCGTCGTCGGGCACGACGGGCAAGCCGACCGTCGTCGGCTACACCGACCGCGATCTCGACCGCTGGGCCGACCTGATGGCCCGCTCGCTCTACGCGGCCGGCGCGAGGCGCGGCGACGTCGTGCACAACGCCTACGGCTACGGTTTGTTCACCGGCGGCCTCGGCGCCCACGCCGGCGCCGAGCGTCTCGGTGCCGTCGTCGTCCCGGTGTCGGGCGGATCGACCGAGCGGCAGGTCGCGCTGATCGTCGATTTCGGCGCGCGCGTGCTTTGCGCAACGCCGTCGTATGCCCTCGCGATCGCCGAGGTCGCCGAAGCGCAGGGCGTCGATCTGCGGCAAAGCGCGCTTGCGATCGGCATGTTCGGCGCGGAACCTTGGAGCGCTGCGATGCGCACCGAAATCGAGGTGCGCCTCGGGCTGCGCGCGATCGACATCTACGGGCTGTCCGAGATCATGGGGCCGGGCGTCGCGTGCGAATGCCAGGCGCAGGCGGGCCTGCACGGGTGGGAAGATCACTTCCTGTTCGAGGTCATCGATCCGGAGACGGCGCTGCCGGTGCCGGAGGGACATGCCGGCGAGCTCGTCATCACGACGCTGACCAAGGAAGCGCTGCCGATGCTGCGCTACCGCACGCGCGACATTACGGCGATCACGACGGCGCCGTGCGGTTGCGGCCGCACGCACCTGCGCATCCTGCGCGTGACCGGCCGCAACGACGACATGCTGATCGTGCGCGGCGTCAACGTGTATCCGTCGCAGATCGAGGCGGTACTGATCGGGCGGCCGCGCATCGCGCCGCATTACCAGCTCGTCGTCGAGCGGCGCGGCAGCCTCGACCACGTGACGCTCGACGTCGAAGCGCTGCCGGGCGTTGCGCCGGACCAGTTCGAGCACATTGCGCACGACGCCGCGCATCACGTGAAGTCGCTCGTCGGCATCACCGTCGACGTCTGCGTGAAGACTCCGGGTGACATCCCGCGCTCGCAAGGCAAGGCGGTGCGCGTGCGCGACCTGCGGCCGAAAGGAGCGTGACATGGCGAAGCGCCTGCTGCAACTGACGGTCAACGATCGCGTGCGCGAGGACGCCGTCGCCGACGATGCGTTGCTCGTCGACTACCTGCGTGACACCGCGGGCCTGACCGGAACCAAGCAGGGCTGCGACGGCGGCGAATGCGGCGCGTGCACGGTGCTGATCGACGGCGTGCCGCGCCTGTCGTGCATCACGCTGGCGGCGAGCGTCGCGGGCCGCCACGTCGAAACGATCGAAAACCTCGCCCGCGGCGGGCGCATGAGCCGGCTCCAGCAGGCTTTTCACGAGAAGCTCGGCACGCAATGCGGCTTCTGCACGCCGGGCATGATCATGAGCGCCGAGGGCCTCCTGCGCCGCAACGCCGCGCCGACCGAAGCGGAGATCCGCGAAGCGCTCGGCGGCAACCTGTGCCGGTGCACCGGCTACGTGAAGATCATCGAGTCGGTGCAATGCGCGTGCGCCGCGGCGACGGAGGCGTAACGGGATGGACACGCGCGTGCGCTCGAATACGCTGACGGCGCTGCCTGCACGCAGCGTCGGCCAGGCAACGCCGCTGATCGACGGCATCGAGAAGGTCACCGGTCGCGCGCGGTACGCCGCCGACCTGCCGGTGGGCGAAGCGCTGGTCGGCATGATCCTGCGCAGCCCGGTCGCGCACGGCGTGATCCGCGGCATCGATACGTCGCATGCGCGCGCGATCCGCGGCGTGCGCGCCGTCATCACCGGCGCCGACTTCGCTGCCCCCTATGGCGTGATCCCGATCGCGCAGAACGAGTGGCCGCTGGCGCGCGAGCGCGTTCGCTATCGCGGCGAGCCGATCGCGGCCGTCGCGGCCGTCGACCGTGCTACGGCTGAAGCGGCGCTCGCGGCCATCGTCGTCGACATCGAGCCGTTGCCCGCGTATTTCGCGGCTGCCGATGCGCGC
>DASSEA010000169.1:0-2825 GCA_035696805.1 Casimicrobiaceae bacterium | reverse complement strand
ACTCCCTCCGACAAGAATGAGCGGACGACGCGCCTCGCGCAAATGCCGTTCCGCCACTCGCACATCATCGATCGCGGGTACGGCCGCTACGGCCTCGACAAACGGAACGTCGGCTACGTCCGCCTTGGCCGTCAGCATGTCCTCGGGGAGCGCGAGCACAACCGGGCCCGGTCGTCCGGACATCGCAATCCGATAGGCATGCGCGACGTATTCGGGAACGCGGTCCGCGCGGTCGATCTGGGCGGCCCATTTGACGACGCTGCCGTACATGCGTCGGTAGTCGATTTCCTGGAATGCCTCGCGGTCGACCGCGTCCGAGCCGACCTGGCCGATGAATACGATCAGCGGCGTCGAGTCCTGCATCGCCGTGTGAATGCCGACGGTCGCGTTCGATGCCCCGGGTCCACGCGTGACGAACGCGATTCCGGGCCGACCGGTCAGCTTGCCGCAGGCCTCCGCCATATACGTCGCGCCGCCTTCCTGACGGCAGACGATGAAGGGAAGGCGATCGCGTACATCGTGCAATGCGTCGAGGACGGCAAGGAAGCTTTCGCCCGGCACGCCGAAAGCGTGCGTCGCGCGCTGCGCGAGGAGGTTGGCAACGAGAATCTGGCCGCCTGTCCGTGATGCCATCGGAGTTTCCGCAAGGAGTTCGCGGCGATTCTACGTCACCGTTCGTGCACGGCGACCCTGCTTCACCGGTCGCCTGCGGCCGTCACTGGACGATCTGCCCCTATAATCGCGGCGTTTCGCGCGACCGGGATCGAGTGTCATGCCGTTCGATTCGCATCTGAACGACGCGTTGCTGTTCGCCAGCGTCTGCCTGGCGCTGGTGTTGATCGCGCTCCTCGTCCGCTCACCGGCTCGGCATGCGATCCTCGCGATGCTCACCGTCGTCGCGGTCGGTACCGTCGGCCTGTGGCTCTACGCGCGCTATGGCGGCATGATCGGCTCGACGACCGGTTCGCTGCTCGCGCGCGAGGCGGCGCTCGCCGTCGTCACGTTCGGCGTCATTCAGATTTTCGTACTGTTCCTGTTCCAGACGCTGTTCGCGCGCCGGAAGATCCCGCGCATCCTGAACGAATTCGTCGTGGCGCTTGCGCTGATCGGCTACGCCATTTATCGGCTGAATGCCGTAGGCGTCAACCTCGCCAGCCTCATCACGACATCGGCGGTCGTCACCGGTGCGCTCGCGTTCTCCGCGCAGGAAACGCTCGGCAATCTGTGGGGCGGCATCGCGATCCAGCTGGAAAAAACCTGTCGCATCGGCGACTGGGTGCGCATCGACAGCGTCACCGGGCAGGTGGTCAGCATCCGTTGGCGCTACATGGCGATCGCGACGATCACCAACGAAACGATCGTCATCCCGAACTCGACCGTCATGAAGAACCGCATCACCGTCGTCGCGCGTCGCGGCGAGGAGCGCACGACGTGGCGACGTCATGTGCCGTTCGAGGTCGAATTCGACTATCCGCCGGCTCGGGTGATCGCGCAGGTCGAGAAGGAGCTTGCGCACGCGAATATTCCGCACGTCGCGGCGCAGCCGCCCCCCGCGGTTGCCTGTGTATCGTTCAAGGAAAGCGGGATCGAATACGCGGTCGCCTACGATTTGACCGAGGCAGGCGAATACTGGCTCACCGACTCGCGCATTCGCGCGCACATCTACGCGGCGCTGATACGCCAGGGATTCGTCATTTCGTTCCCGCGCCGCATCGTCGAGGTCCGCCACGACGCGCGGCCCGGTACCGTAAAGCGCGAAGTCGGTCACCGCACTGCCGTGCTCGCGGCGATGGACCTGTTTGCATCGCTGACTGACGCCGAACGATCGGCGCTGTCGCACGAACTGACCACGTCACCGTATGTCGCGGGCGAACGGATCTTCGAGGCCGGAGAACCGGCGGACTCGCTGTACCTGCTCGCCCAGGGCCGCGTGGAAATCGTGCGCGAGCGGGGCAAAGACGGCGCGGTGAAGCTTGCCACGCTCGACGCGCCCGCCTATTTCGGCGAGATGGGCCTGTTGCTGGGGCAACCGCGCATCGCGACCGTCGTCGCGATCGGCGACGCGCTGTGCTACCGCCTCGACAAGCGCGGATTCGATGCGATCATCCGCGCGAGGCCCCAGCTTGCGGAAACGCTCGCGCGCATTCTCGCGGAACGCCAGGCCGAGAACGACGCCACGTTGCAGGCGCTCGACGCGCACGCACGCGAGCAGCATGCGGTTGGGCGCACCCGCGATCTGATGCGCAAGATCCAGCATTTTTTCGGCTTGACGCGCGCACCGTCCGCGTGACCGCGTCAATCAGCGGCCGTTGACGATTTCGTCGCGGCTCAGCAGAAAGACGGCATCCTCCGACGACGCCGTCGACAGCCACACGAATGGCATGTGCGGAAACGCTGCTTCCGCAGCGTCGCGGCCCTGACCGATCTCGACGACGAGCAGCCCGTCGCGATTCATGAACTGGGGCGCCTTGCGCAGGATCGTCCGCACCGCGTCGAGTCCGTCATCGCCACCGGCCAGCGCCAGCACAGGCTCATGCCGGTATTCGGCCGGCAACTCCTCCATGGCGACGGCGGTCACGTACGGCGGATTGCTGATGATGAGGTCGTACGACTTTGCCGGCAGGTTGTCGAAAAGATCGGACCGGATCAGGTTGATGCGTCCAGCGAGGCCGTAATCGCTGACGTTGCGCTGCGCGACCGCCAGCGCGTCGGCGCTGATGTCGACCGCGTCGACGTCGGCCTCGTCGAAAGCATGCGCGAGCAGCACGGCAAGGCAGCCCGAGCCCGTGCAGAGATCGAGGGCGGACTTGATCATCGTGCGATCG